>NZ_JBMOWQ010000186.1:0-4160 GCF_049310485.1 Pseudomonas sp. GZD-209 | reverse complement strand
CGTTGGGGGGGGGGGGGGGGGGAAGGCCAGCCACAAGGGGAGAGGGGGGGGGGGTGGTTTTCCACCGCAATTGGCCAATCAAAGGTTCCACTTTCAGAACGATGCTTCCCGTTAGGCCGGAATTGTCCTGTTTCTCACAACACCCGAAAATGCTCGCCTCTTCCATCGATGACATAAGCTTCGGCAACCTGTCATCCGTTCCCTAAAGCGCTGCCTCACGCAGTTCAAGGAGTACGAGCAATGCCACACGAAGGCAGCCTTCTACAAACCGCAGTCATCTTCCTCCTTGCCGCCGTGGTCGCCGTGCCCCTGGCCAAGCGCCTGCAACTGGGCGCCGTGATCGGCTACCTGCTGGCCGGTGTGGCCATCGGCCCGCAAGCGCTGGGCCTGATCCGAGATACCGAAAGCGTCGCACACATCTCTGAACTGGGCGTGGTCTTGCTGCTGTTCATCATTGGTCTGGAGCTGTCCCCCAGACGCCTGTGGCTGATGCGCAAATCGGTGTTCGGCGTCGGCACCGCCCAGGTGCTGCTGACCGGCGCGGTGATCGGCGCCATCGCCTTGTTCGGCTTCAGCCAGACGCTGCCGGCCGCCATCGTGCTCGGCCTGGGGCTGGCACTGTCTTCCACCGCCCTTGGCTTGCAGAGCCTGGCCGAGAGCAAGCAGCTCAATGCACCCCATGGCCGCCTGGCCTTTGCCATCCTGCTGTTCCAGGACATCGCTGCAATCCCGCTGATTGCCCTGGTGCCGTTGCTGGCCGCCAGTGGCCCGGACACCAGCCATGGCGACAGCCTCGAACATGGCCTGAAAGTGTTTGCCAGCATCGCAATCGTCATCGTCGGCGGCCGCTACCTGTTGCGTCCGTTGTTCCGAACCGTGGCCCGCACCGGCCTGCCGGAGGTGTCCACCGCCACCGCGTTGCTGGTGGTGATCGGCACCGCCTGGCTGATGGAAGAGGCGGGAATCTCCATGGCGCTCGGCGCCTTCCTGGCCGGCCTGCTGCTGGCGGACTCCGAGTACCGTCATGAACTGGAGTCGCAGATAGAACCGTTCAAGGGCCTGCTGCTGGGCTTGTTCTTCATCAGTGTCGGCATGGGCGCCAACCTGCGCCTGCTGGTGGACATGCCGCTGGTGCTGCTGGGCCTGACCCTGTTGTTGATCGCGGTGAAGCTGGTGCTGCTGATCGGCGTAGGCCGCCTGGCCGGTGGCCTCAACAGCGCAAGCGCGCTGCGCCTGGGCATGGTGCTGGCGGCCGGCGGCGAGTTCGCCTTTGTGGTGTTCAAGCTGGGCAAGGATCAGGGCTTGTTCGATACGCAAACCTACGACCTGCTGCTGATGACCATCACCCTGTCGATGGCCATCACCCCACTGCTGATGCTCGGCTGCGCCCGCGCCCTGAAGCGCCCGCAAGCAGTGCGCGAGGTGCCCGAGCAGTACAAGAGCATCGACGCCGGCAGCCCTCGGGTAGTGATTGTCGGCATGGGCCGGATGGGCCAGATCGTTTCGCGCATCCTGCGTGCGCAGAAGATCCCCTTCATCGCCCTGGAGACCTCGGTGGACGCCATCGAGATGACGCGCATGTTCGAACAGGCGCCGGTGTTCTACGGCGACCCGTTGCGACCCGAGGTGCTGCATGCGGCCAAGGTCGGCGAGGCCGAGTATTTCATCATCACCAGTGACGATCCCGAGGTGACCATTCGCACCGCCGAGCGGGTCAAGCGCCTCTACCCGCACCTCAAGGTCATCGCTCGGGCACGCAACCGTCAGCATGTGCACAAGCTGATGGATGTCGGCGCGGAGCCGATCCGCGAGACGTTCTATTCCAGCCTGGAAATGAGCCGTCGTGCGCTGGCCGGGCTGGGGCTATCGGATGAGCAGGCCGCCGACCGTATCGCACGCTTTACCGAGCATGACGAGCAGGTATTGGAAGCCCAGGGCCGGGTGCGTGACGATCGGGCCAAGGTCATGCAGACGGCCAAGGAAGCGCGGGTGGAACTGGCGCGACTGTTCGAGTCGGATGTGGATTGAGCTGCATGGGGTGGGCACCCATTGCCTGCCCGCTCAACCTGCTCTTTACTGACGTTCAGCCCCCTGCAGCGAGAACACCATGCTGGCGCTCATCCAGTCCTATCCCTTGCTGCTCGGCACTTGCCTGATCATTGGCGACTTGTTGCTCTGGCAGCTGATCCCCCAGCAGCATCGCATCTGGCGCATTGCCTCACGGCTGGTGATCTTCCTGCTGTTCAGCGCCGTGCTGGTGGCTGCCGGCATGAGCCCGCTGCAGCCACCACCCTGGATTGACGAAGTGTCGCGCAACCTGATGGCAACGGTGCTCGCCATTGGCTGGTGGCTGTTCGGTGCGCGTACGGTGACGGTGGTGTTCGGCCTGCTGCTGGGGGCACGTGGCAGCCATGGCGGGCGCCTGTTGCAGGATGTGATTGGCGCGCTGATCTTCCTTGCCGCAGTGGTGGCCGCAGCAGCCTATGTGCTGCAGCTGCCGGTCAAGGGGTTGCTGGCCACGTCCGGGGTGATGGCCATCGTCATTGGCCTGGCCTTGCAAAGCACGTTGAGCGATGTGTTCTCCGGCATCGTGCTCAATACCACACGGCCTTATCAGATTGGCGACTCCATCTCCATCGACGGTACCGAAGGCAAGGTGGTGGATATCGACTGGCGCGCCACACGGCTGATCACCGGCACCGGTAGCCTGGCGGTAATACCCAATTCGGTGGCGGCCAAGGCGCGGCTGCTTAACCACAGCCGCCCGGCTGATCGGCATGGGATAGTGATCAGCGTGGTGGTACCGGCCAAGGTCCGGCCAAAGCGCGTGTTTGATGCGCTGGAGAAGGCCCTGCAGGGCACCAGTGCCTTGCTCGCCTCTCCTGCGCCCAAGGTAACGGTCAAAGCTTCTTCCCTGGAGTCGGTGGAATACGAGGCCAGTGCTTTCGTTGCCGACATGGCGCTCAAGACCGAGGTACGCAACCAATTGTTCGACCTTGCCCATCGCCACCTGGAGGCCAGCGGGGTGATGTGGAACGTCGACCTGACGCTTGCACCACGTAGCCGTCAGCGCGAGCTGATCGATGAGGTGCGGGTATTCCGCTCACTCAGCGGTGAAGAGCGTGACACGCTGAGCCAGCGCATGACGGCGGTGGAGTACCTGGCCAACCAGGTGATCCTGGGCATCGGCGACAACTCGGATCACCTGCTGGTGATTGGCAGCGGTGTGATACAGGCTTCGGTGCGTAATGGGGACAAGCTGGTAGAAGCCGGTCGCATGGGCCCGGGCGAGGTGCTCGGGATCGAGGGGCTGGTTGACGACGATGACTCCTTCGCCGAGTTCCGCACCCTGACCGGATGCCTGCTGTACCGTATCGAAAAGGAGCAGGTACGCAGTTGCCTGGTGCAACGTAGCGAGGTGCAGTCGGCGTTGACCAAGCTGCAGCGGTTCCGTCGGCAGAGCAGGGAGTCGCTGCTCATGCAGAAGCCTACGGAAGTGAAGAAAGGTGGGTTCCTGAGCTGGTTGCGCTAGCGTAACGCCATGCATTGCAGGATACGGCCCTGAAAAGACAAAACCCCTGATCGCATTGCGATCAGGGGTTTTGGATTTGAATCTTGACGATGACCTACTCTCACATGGGGAAACCCCACACTACCATCGGCGATGCATCGTTTCACTGCTGAGTTCGGGATGGGATCAGGTGGTTCCAATGCTCTATGGTCGTCAAGAAATTCTGTGTGCTGGCCCGTCTCTCGGACGTGCCTGCGAATCTCTGTAGTTCCTACTTAAAGACAAAACCCCTACCTGCATGCGCAGATAGGGGTTTTGCGAAATGAATCTTGACGATGACCTACTCTCACATGGGGAAACCCCACACTACCATCGGCGATGCATCGTTTCACTGCTGAGTTCGGGATGGGATCAGGTGGTTCCAATGCTCTATGGTCGTCAAGAAATTCGGTTGCCCAGAATGTCTTGTGAACACTCTTGGCTAATTCAGATATGTGATTTGTGATGTTGCGAACTTTCGGGTCTTTCGTCTTCACCACCATAATTCGGCTTACGCGCAAATTGCTTGGGTGTTATATGGTCAAGCCTCACGGGCAATTAGTATTGGTTAGCTCAACGCCTCACAGCGCTTACACACCCAACCTATCAA
>NZ_JBMOWQ010000185.1:0-18457 GCF_049310485.1 Pseudomonas sp. GZD-209 | reverse complement strand
CCCACGAAGGCGCCATTGAATTTCGAGCCTGAAAGAAGAACAACACATGCCCGACCAATCCCACCTCAACGCCGAAATCCGCGACATGCTCATGGACTGCGGCCAGTTCGACACCCTGCAACCCGGCGACTACCTTGCCGCCGCCGGCTATTTCAGCCTCACCGCGATCAGCGAAGGCCAGACCATTTTCAGCGAAGGCGATGCCGGCACGTTCATGTGCATCCTGCACCGCGGCGTGGTCTCGGTACGCAAGACCGACGCCACTGGCGCCCTGGTGGAGATCGCCACCCTGCGCAAGGGCCGTGCCTTCGGCGAAATGGCCGTGCTCGACGGTGAGCGGCGCTCGGCCACCTGTGTCGCGGCCAGCGATTGCCAACTGCTCACCTTGGGCAAGGACTCACTGGAAAAGATGCTGATGGACGCGCCGCGCATCGCCGCACGCATCATCCGCGCCCTGGCGGTGGCGTTGTCCAAGCGCTTGCGCATGCAGGACGGGCAAAACCTGGCACGCCAGGTCTAATCGCCCTTGCCTGGGGCTTTCGGCGGGTCCTGGTTCAACCCGGGCAATGGCTGATCCTTCGGCGGCCCAGGTACCGGCATGGGCGGTAACAGCGGTGCGCCGGGGCGGTTGGCGCCGGCCTTGGGCGGCGTGCTCGGGGTGATCTGCGGATACGGCGTGGGTGTCGCCGTGCCGGGCGCACCGGGCGCCGGCGTGAGGGAGCCGGCCTGCTGGCCGGCGGCATCGGCCATGGGGGTGGCGGCGCTCAGCAGCGCGGCGAGGATTGCATGCAACATCTGCCACCTCCTGTCGGGAACCTTGCTACAGGCTAGGCCGATCCTTGCGTTTTTGCCTGTCCGCTGACGCCACAGGCGCGCTAGACTCGACGCTATAACCGTCATTCGCCTGATCAGAAAAAGGTAACACCATGAGCTCCACCTCCGCTGCCACCGCCCGCCTCGACCGCATCCTCGCCGACGCCAAGCGCGACAAGGAAATGGGCTACCGCGACAAGGCGCTGAAAATGTACCCCCACGTGTGCGGCCGCTGCACCCGCGAGTTCTCCGGCAAGCGCCTGTCGGAACTGACCGTGCACCACCGTGACCACAACCACGACAACAACCCCCAGGACGGCTCGAACTGGGAGCTGCTGTGCCTGTACTGCCACGACAACGAGCACTCGCGCTACACCGACCAGCAGTATTTCAGCGAAGGCTCGCTGAGCTCGCCGAAAACCGCCGTGGCCACCCATAACCCGTTCGCCGGGCTGGCCAGCCTGCTGAAGAAAGACTGAACGTCGATTCCCGCCCCCACCGCGTCGGCGACCCCGTATAATCGCGCTCTTTTTTGCGAAGGGCCCGACTCGTGGCGAACAAACGGTACAGCTGCATCGGCCTGTTCAACCCCAAATCCGCCGAGAACGTCGGTTCGGTGATGCGTGCGGCAGGCTGTTATGGGGTCAATTCGGTGTTCTACACCGGCAAGCGCTACGAGCGCGCCCGCGACTTCGTCACCGACACCAAGCGCGTGCACTACGACATTCCGCTGATCGGTATCGACGACCTGCAGCGCATCATCCCGCTGGGTTGCACGCCCGTGGCGGTGGAGCTGGTGGACGGTGCCAGGCCGCTGCCGGAGTACACCCACCCGGATCGGGCGATCTACATCTTCGGGCCTGAGGATGGCTCGCTGAGCGAGGATGTGCGGGGGTGGTGCGAAGAGACCATCTATATTCCGACCCAGGGCTGCATGAACCTGGCGGCGACGGTGAATGTGGTGCTGTATGACCGCATGGCCAAGGGCTTGAATACCCGGTCGGGGCCGAAGTTCAAGTAAGCAGGTCTGGCCCCATCGCGGGGCAAGCCCGCTCCCACGAGGTTTTCGTGGACCTTGTGGGAGCGGGCTTGCCCCGCGATGGGGCCAGTGGTGGTGCCGAACTCCGTCAGAACAGCACCGGTGTTGCTCGCCTTACGAAGCGTTGATCCAGATGGTCTTCAGCTCCGTGTACTGATCATGCGCCCAGATCGATTTGTCGCGCCCGCCAAAACCGGACTCTTTGTAGCCCCCGAACGGCGTCGAGGCATCGCCCTCGCCGAAGCAGTTCACCGTCACCACACCCGCGCGGATCTCCCGCGACAGGCGTAGCGCATTGCGCAGGCTACCGGTGTAGGCCGAGGCGGCCAGGCCGTAGATGGTGTCGTTGGCCAGCTCGATGGCTTCATCGATCGTTGCGAAGCTGGTCACGCTCAGCACCGGCCCGAAGATCTCTTCAACGAACAGTTTGTTGTCGCGGCCGACGTTGTCGACGATGGTCGGCTGCACGAACACGCCAGCTTCGGTCTCGCCGCCCTGCACCACGCTGAGTTTGTGCTCGGCGGCGTACTCCAGGTACGACTTCACTTTCTCGAAGTGCGCCTTGCTGACCATCGCGCCCAGGCGGTTGTCCGGGTCCAGCGGGTCGCCCAGCTTCCAGTCTTTCAGGTGCTTGCCGATCAGGCCCAGCAGCTCGTCCTTGACGTCCTTGTGGACGATCAGGCGCGAGGACGCCGAGCAGTTCTCGCCCATGTTCCAGAACGCACCGGCGGTGACGAACTGCGCCACTTCGTCGAGGTCCTCGCAGTCGTTCATGACCACGGCCGGGTTCTTGCCACCCAGCTCCAGGACGATGCGCTTGAGGTTGGACTCGGCGGCGTACTTGAGGAACAGCCGGCCGGTGTCGGTGGACCCGGTGAAGCTGACCATCGGGATGTCCATGTGCCGGCCAATGGCCTCGCCCACTTCGCGACCACCGCCAGGCACCAGGTTGAATACACCGGCAGGCACGCCGGCCTGGTGCGCCAGTTCAGCCACGCGCAGGGCACTGAGGGTGGTTTCCTTGGCCGGTTTGACCACGATCGAGCAGCCGGCGGCCAGCGACGGGGCGATCTTCCAGGCCAACATCAGCAGCGGGAAGTTCCACGGCAATACCAGGCCAACCACGCCGATGGCTTCGCGCACCACCATGGTCACCGCAGCGTTGCCGGTGGGTGCGGTGTTGTCGTAGATCTTGTCGATCAGCTCGGCATGCCAGCGGATGGTGTGGATGGTCTCCGGCACGTCGACGTTCTGGCACTCGCTGACCGGCTTGCCGCTGTCCAGGCTTTCCAGCACGGCCAGCTCATGGGCGTTGTCTTCCAGCAGTTGGGCGAATTTCAGCAGGATGTGCTTGCGCTCGCCCGGCTGCAGCTTGGCCCACGAACCGTCTTCGAACACACGCTTGGCAGCGGCCACGGCCACGTCCACATCCTGCACATCACAGGCAGCGACCTCGGCCAGTTGCTTGCCGGTGGCCGGGTTGGTGGTGACGAAGGTGCGGCCCGAGATGGCATCGCGGAATTCACCGTCGATGAACGCCTTGGTCCGCAGTTGCAGGTCGGCGGCGATGGCCGCGTATTGATCCTTGCTCAGCAAGTCAGCCATTTCAGGCACCTCCGGTGATCTGGGCGATGTTGCGCTTGAGTTCAGTGACCACCCGCGCCAGCTCTTGCTTCTCGCCAGCGTCCAGGTCGTACAGCGGCTTGCGCACGCCGCCGGTCTTCAGGCCGTTGAGGGCGACGCCGTTCTTGATCGCCTGGACGAACTTGCCACCTTCGAGGAAGTCCATCAGCGGCATCATGGCAGCCATGATCTTGCGGCCCTTGTCGAAGTTCTTCTCGATCACACAGGCCTCGTACAGGGCCACGTGCTCACGCGGGATGAAGTTGGAACCTGCGCAGACCCAGCTTTTGGCGCCCCAGGCGAAGAACTCCAGGGCCTGGTCGTCCCAGCCGCACGACAGCTGGATGTTCGGGCGCTGGATGGCCAGGCGGTGCAGCTGGCCCATGTCGCCGGAGCTTTCCTTGATGGCGACGATGTTCTTCACGTCGGCCACGGCGTCGAAGAATTCCTCGCCCATGCTCACGCTCATGCGGCCCGGGTAGTTGTAGAGCATGATCGGCAGGCCGGCGGCGGCGTCGACCGCTTTCACGTGCAGGGCGATTTCCTGCTGGGTCGGCAGCGCATACGGCGGGGTGCCGACCAGCAGCGCATCGGCGTTGATCTCTTTGGCGTGGCTGGCGAAGGCCACCGCGTCTTCGGTGCGGATGCCACCGGTGCCGACGATCAGCGGCAGGCGGCCATTGAGCACGTCCTTGGCCTGGGCGGCCAGTTCGACGCGCTCCTGGGTGGTGTGGGCGTAGTACTCGCCGGTGGAGCCACCAATGATCACGCCGTGGATCTTCGACTCGACCAGGTATTCCAGAACATCGGCAAAGGCTGCCTTGTCGATCGAGCCGTCGGCGGCCAAGGGGGTGATTGCCGGGGTGTAGATGCCTTCGAATTTCACGATGAGGTTCTCCAGTGAACGCAAGGTTTCAGGCCGCGCCGGTCACACCCGGCGCGGTGTGACGAATCAAGCCAGCGACGCTGCCTGCTGCAGGTTCAGCGAACGGGTTTCCGGGGCCAGGGCGTACGACACCACCAACCCGATCAGGGTGACGGCGGCCGCGGCATACATGGTGAAGGCGATGCCGTGGCTATCCAGCACCATGGGCACCAGCCAGGTGCCGACCGCCGCGCCGACGCGCGACAGCGAGGTACCGACGCCCACGGCGTTGGCACGGATTTCGGTGGGGAACAGCTCGTTCGGGTAGACCAGCTGCAGCACCTGGGCACCGCCGATGAACAAGGCGTAGGCGCCGAACAGGCCGAGGATCAGCACCTCGGACCCGGCGTGGAACACCCCCAGCCCCAGCAGCGCCAGGCCCGACCAGAAGAAGCTGTGGATCAGCATGTTGCGCCGGCCCATGCTGTTGATCAGGCGCGTGGCAATGATGCAGCCGACCACGAAGAGCAAGGTGATCGCCACCGAGCCGAACGAGGCCCAGTCGCCCTTGAGGTTGAGCGCGCCCAGCACCTTGGGGGCGAAGGCGTACACGGCGAACACCGGGATCACCGAGCAGGACCAGAACACTGCGACGAACATCATGCGTTTGCCATAGCCCGAGTGCAGCAGGCTGAGGAACGACAGTTTCTTCTGCTCCGGCTCCTCGGGCAGGTTGCGCAGCGAGAAGCCACTGCCGTAGACGCCCTTGATCACCGCTTCGGCTTCACTGGCGCGGCCCTTGCTGAGCAGCCAGCGTGGCGACTCGGGGGTGCCCAGGCGGATCAGGAACAGCAGTGCGCCGATCAGTGCCGGGCTGGCCAGCACCAGGCGCCAGGCATCATCGCCGCCATTGCGCAGCAGGAAATCACCGAAGATGTAGGCAAACGCCGCACCGGCGAACCAGAGGATGGTCAGGGTGGCCAGGCGCGGCCCGCGATTCTTCTTGGGCAGGAACTCGACCAGCAGCGAAGTGGCCACCGGGTATTCGATGCCGACCGCAATACCCACCACGAAACGCAGCAGGAACAGCACCACCCCTGACTCGACCCAGTACTGGCTGACCGAGGCCAGGATGAACAGCACCGGCCCCACGAAGAACACGCGCTTGCGGCCGAAGCGATCGGTCAACCAACCGCCGAGGAAACCGCCAAAGAAGATCCCGATCAGCGCCGAGGCGGCGATCATGCCTTGCCAGAAACTGCTCAGGGCAAGGCCGGCGGCCATCTGCACCATGGCCACGCCAATGATGCTCAGTACATAACCGTCGACAAACGAGCCGCCGCCCGAACGCAAGGTGAGCAATTGGTGAAAGCGATTAAGCGGTACATCTTCGATAGATACATTGTTAGTTGTCATTATTTTCTCCTGCCACCATCAAACGCACCCTGAATTCCGCCCGAGCGAACCCGCGCCACTGAAAGAAACTTCAGCACCGTGAACCCGAAGTTGCACTTCGGGGGGAAAACAGCACGCAATAGAAACCGCAGGCCGGGTAGCGATGACCCAGCAAATAAACCGTCAGTTACAACGCTTTAATTCAATTCAACTTTCTTGCCCGGCCCGGTACTGGCCCCACTTCAGGTTGAGGTTCAAGCCCAGCGACACCATGGCTGCCGGCGGGTTGGCACAAGGGCCTGGGGCATTGCGAACAAAGTCGATCAGCTCGTTCTTTTCACCCGCCAGCCAGTCGGCCAGCAACTTGCCGGTGGCCGTGCCGCGGGTCACGCCCAGGCCGTTGCAGCACAGGGCGCCGTATACATTGGGCGCCAGCTCGCCGAAGTAACCCATGTGGTTGCGCGACATGGCCAGTGCGCCACCCCAGGTGTATTCGAACGGCATGCCGGACAGCATCGGGAAACGCCGCTCGAACGAATCGCGATGACGCAGGGCGAAACGTTCCAGGTACTTGCCGTTGGCCCGGCCGTCGGGGTTGAAACTGAAGCTGTTGCGGATCAGCAGGCGGTTGTCCGGGGTGCGGCGCACCGTGGTGCCGAACGGGTCGGCGGGGATCACGCCCCAGTAGGGCTTGCCGCCCAGGCGCGCCTGCTCTTCGGCCGTCATCGGCCGGGTCAGGCTGGCATAGGTGAACACCGGTAGCATGCGGCCCTTGAGGAAGCCGAAACTCATGCCAAAGGCGTTGGTGGTCAGCACCAGCTTGTCGGTGGTGATCGAGCCGTTGGCGTGTCGCAGGACGGTCTTGTTGCCGTACTCGACCTCGGTGATCGGCGTGCGCTCGTACAGAGTGACGTTGGCCGGCAGGTTGTCGGCCAGGCCCTTGACCAGCGCCGACGGCTGGATCAGCGAAGTGCCTGGGGTGAACAGGGCCTTGCGATAGAAGTGGGTGCCGATGTGCTCGGGCAGTTCGCTGGCCTCGATCATCTGGTACGGCTGGTCGAGCTTGTCCAGGCCACGGCGGTAGGCCTCGAGCACGGCGATGCCGCGGGGCTCGACGGCGGCCTGGTACTTGCCGCAGTGCTTCATCTGGCAATCGATCTGGTAGCGCTCCACCAGTTCCTTGAGAAACGACTGACCACTGAGGTTGAGCTTGAGCGTCGTGCGGGCCACGCCGATGTCGCCGATATAGTCGTCGGCGCCGATGTCATGGGGCAGGTCGATGGCGAACCCGGCGTTACGCCCGGACGAGCCGAAGCCAACCTCCTGAGCCTCCAGCAGCACGATTTGTTCGTCGGGGAAGTTCAGCGCCAGCTGGCGTGCCGCGGCAAGGCCGGTGAAACCGGCACCGACCACAACCCAGCGCGCCGTGCTGTGGCCGCTGTGCGGCGCCTTGATGCGCCGGCCTTTGCTCAGGTGATACCAACCGCACGTACTGTCGTCGGCGGGCAACGAGGTGATCTTTGTCATGTCAGGAACCAGATGTTGTTTTTAGCTTCTGTTCCTCATCACGCCCGCCCCTCCCGGCCTCCTGCCGGGTGGTGGGGTGGCGGTGAGTTTCACGTCAAGGCCAGTGCCACTTCCATTCCCTGGGGCGCCGCGTATTCGGCCATGCGGCGACGGGACAGCTCGAAGTGCTCGCGCACCAGCTGCCCGGCGGTTTCGGGATCGCGGCGTTCGATCGCCTCGATCATCTGATCGTGTTGGGTGCAGGCCAGCTCGAGGTCCCGCTGCATGTCATCGGTAGTCGGGTGGCGGTAGAAGATCTTGCCCAGGCGGGTATGGTCGATCAGCAACCGGCGCAGGCTGGGCATCAGGTACTCGTTGTGCGCCATCTTGCCGATTTCCAGGTGGAAGGCATCGTTGTAGAGCACGCGGTTTTCCACGTCCTGGGTTTCGATGGCCTGGCGGAACTGGGCCTGGATCGCCTTCAACCCCTCGATTTCCTGCGCGGTGGCATGGGTCGCCGCCAGCTGCGTGGTGGCGATGTAGATCAGCGGCGCGGCCAGGAAGAAGCTGTGCAGCGAGTCGTGATTCATTGCCGCCACACGGGGGGCGCGGTTGGCCTCCAGCTCGATGTAGCCCTCGGCCGCGATCTGGCGCAGCAGTTCGCGCACCGGTGGCCGCGACAGGCCGAACTCTTCGCACATCGCCAGTTCATCGACCACCGCGCCAGGCGCCAACTCCATGCTGAGGATGCGGCGACGCAGAGCGTCGGCGAGGACGCCCTTGCGGTCGAGCGGCACATCGCCAGTGGTGGGTTGGACATCGACGTTGGCTTTCATGGAGGCCTTTTTGCTTGTCATAGGTCTGTGTCTACAATTTGTATAATGACTATAGGGTAGCGTTAGACAATGTGTCTACAGCTTTTTCGATGAGCGGTTGGAGTGCCGAAAACACCCGTTGCGCGCTGTTGGGTATTTGACCACATCCGCTGTTTGCCCGCGCTGGAACGGGCCTGAGGGCAGGCGCTTATCCATTGACGACAAGTTCATGCCCGGCAACGACGATTTTGCGCCCTGTGATCACCCGCCCTCCCACACGCAAGCCCATGAAACGCTTGGGCCGCTGAGTATTCTTGCTGAATTTTTTAAGTATACAGAAAGAATACAATGCGATTGACCGCCCTCCGATCCCGTGCGAGTCTGCTGCAAAACAGCCATCACTCCGGGTGTCAGCGCAGCGGGGGTCTTCATGAGAAGCGGCAAGAACGATCTATACGAGGATCTGAAAAACCAGATCCTGACCATGGAGCTGGACCCCGACCAGGTGCTCGACGAACTTGGCCTGAGCGAGCGCTACGGCCTGTCGCGAACCCCGGTCCGCGAGGTGTTCCGCCGCCTGGCCGGCGAAGGCTACCTCGACATCCAGGAAAACCGTGGCGCCCGGGTGGCGCCGATGAACCACTCGACCCTGCGCAACTTCTTCCTGGTCGCGCCCATGGTCTACGCCGCCATCGGCCGCCTGGCGGTGCAAAACTACAAGCCGGGCCAGCTGCGCGACCTGCGCGCCACCCAGGAGCGCTTCCGCCGTGCCAGTGCCGAGCATGACGCCCGCAGCATGGTGGTGGCCAACAACCGCTTCCACGAAATCATGGGCCAGATGTCGGGCAACCCTTACCTGGAACCCAGCCTCGGCCGCCTGCTGATCGACCACGCACGCATCGGCCACACCTTCTTCCGCCCGCGCAACAGCGAGATGGAGCGCCACCTGGCCCTGGCCGTGGAACACCACGACGGTTTCATCGAGGCCTTCGACCGGCATGACGAAGGCGCGGTGGTCGACCTGGTGTTCGAACACTGGGAACTGTCGCGCTGCAACATGCAGCTGTACATCGCCCCGCAAGGGCTGGTCGACGACCTGGCCAGCGGCATCGGCGGCAGCTGAGCGCGCCCCGGGCGGTGCCCGGTGAACAACGGACTTGGTAGTACGCACCCCTGGCGGGCTTCGGCCCGGCGGCGGACCCGCGCAGGTGAAATTCAACAACGACAACAACATGAAGGGCCCCAAAAGCCCACTCGACACCTCGAAGGAGCAACACATGAACCGCATCCGCAAGGCGCTTTGCGCACTGACCATTGTCGGCCTCGGCCTGTGCCAGGCCCACGCCGACGACAAGGTCATCAAGATGGGCACCCTGTCCTGGGAAGACCTCACGCCCATCAGCGGCATCACCAAGAAAGTCCTGGAAGACGCCGGCTACAAGGTCGAAGTGACCTCGTTTTCCGAATGGGGCATCGCCTATGCAGCACTGGGCAAGGGCGATGTGC
This sequence comes from Pseudomonas sp. GZD-209, assembly GCF_049310485.1. Lineage (NCBI taxonomy): Bacteria > Pseudomonadati > Pseudomonadota > Gammaproteobacteria > Pseudomonadales > Pseudomonadaceae > Pseudomonas > Pseudomonas sp. GZD-209. Next base: position 8,895 of record NZ_JBMOWQ010000185.1, on the reverse strand, counting down.
AGATCCTCGCCTCGCAGATCGACTACGTGGCCCAGGACTACTGGAACAAGAACAAGAACCGCCTGGAGAAGATCTCGCCGGTGTCCCACGGCCTGTACCAGGCGATCGCCGTGCCCAAGTACGTGACCATCGACTCGATCGAGCAGCTCAATGAAAACGCCGACAAGTTCGGCAACAAGGTTGTCGGCATCGAGCCGGGTTCGGGCCTGATGAACGAAGCCGCCAACGCAGTAAAGGCCTACGACCTCAAGCTCAACCTGCTCGAAGGCAGCACTGCGGCCATGACCGCCGCGCTCAAGTCTGCCGTTGACCGTAAGGAGTGGGTGGCCGTGACCCTGTGGGAGCCGTCCTGGATGGCGCAGAAATACGACATCAAGTTCCTCAAGGACCCCAAAGGCGCCTTCGCCCCACCCCAGGGCTACTACTGGGTCGGCCAGAAAGGCTTCTCCGCCGCCAATCCTCAGGCCCGTGAAGTGATCGCCAGCGTCTATGTGCCCCTGGCCGACATCACTGCCATCAACGGCGCGGTGAAGGACGGCAAGACCATGGACGACGCGGTCAAGGACTGGGCCGACAAGCATGCAGACCTGCTCAAGCGCTGGGAAAACATCAAAAAATACTGATTAGCGCCACACCTTTTCGCCACTGCCGAACTTGACACAAGAACACACCAGAAGACTCTGGTTCGGGTGCACCTATGAATACTGAACATGCTGTTGAAACACTGGTCGATTGCCGCGGCGTCTGGAAGATCTTCGGCGACCGCGCGCCGGCCGCCCTGCAGGCCTACCGCGAGCGCGGCCTGAGCAAGACCCAGATCCTCCAGGAATACGGCTGCGTGGTGGGCGTCTCGGACGTCAGCCTGCAGGTCCGCCGCGGCGAGATCTTCTGCATCATGGGCCTGTCCGGCAGCGGCAAGTCCACGCTGATCCGCCTGCTCAACCGGCTCATCACCCCCACCAGCGGCGAAGTGCTGGTCAAGGGCCGGGATATCGCCAAGCTCGATGCCGCCGCCCTGCGCGACGTGCGCGCCAAACACATCGGCATGGTGTTCCAGAGCGTCGCCCTGCTGCCGCACCGCACGGTGCTGGAGAACGCCGCCTTCGGCCTTGAAGTGCAAGGCGTGGGCAAGGCCGAGCGCCATGAGGTGGCCGGCCGCGCCTTGGCCAAGGTGGGCTTGAGCGACTGGGCCAACCGCTACCCGGCAGAGCTGTCCGGCGGCATGCAGCAGCGCGTCGGCCTGGCCCGGGCCATCGCCTCGGACCCGGAAGTGATCCTCATGGACGAGCCGTTCAGCGCCCTCGACCCGCTGATCCGCCGCCAGTTGCAGGACGAGTTCCGCCAGCTGACCAAGTCGCTGGGCAAGTCGGCGGTGTTCATCACCCACGACCTGGAGGAAGCGATCCGCATCGGCGACCGCATCGCCATCATGAAAGACGGGGTGATCATCCAGGAAGGCACCGCCGAGGACATCGTGCTCAGCCCAGCCGACGACTACGTGGCCGAGTTCGTCGCCGGCATCTCGCGCCTGCATCTGGTCAAGGCCCATTCGATCATGCAGCCGCCCCGTGGCGAGAACCTCGAACACCTGGAATGCGCCAGCCCCGACAGCGACCTGGACACCCTGATCAACCTGCTGATCCGCTCGGGGCAGGATGCCGTGGGCATCCGCGACAACGGCGTGCTGGTGGGCGTGATCAGCCAGCGCGCCCTGCTGCGCGCGGTGCAGGGCGTGCCGCCGGAAACACCGTTGCACGCGGTGCCCACCTCGCGGGAGGGCTCGGCATGAACCCCGCCGACTTTGCCGCTGCCTTCGACGAAACCGTCGACAACGGCCTGATGTGGCTGTCGGACAACGCCTCGCAGCTGTTCGACGCGGTCAACGACGTGCTCAAGGCGCTGTACGAAGCGGTGCTGGCCGTGACCACCCTGGCGCCCTTCTATGTAGTCGCCGTGCTGTTCGCCCTGCTGGCCTGGCGCCTGGCCGGGCGGCGCTTTGCCCTCGGCACCCTGGCCGCGCTGCTGTTGTGCGCGCTGATGGGGCTGTGGCCGCAGACCATGAGCACCCTGGCGCTGGTGTTGACCGCCACCAGCCTGGCGCTGCTGGTGGGCATCCCCTGCGGCGTGGCCGCCGGCCTGTCACCCGCCCTGTACCGCATCAGCGAACCGGTGATGGACCTGATCCAGACCCTGCCGCCGTACATCTACCTGCTGCCGGCCATCGCCCTGCTCGGCTATGGCGCGGGCACCGCGCTGGTGGCCACCTTCATCGTCGCCGTACCGCCGGTGGTGCGCCTGACCGCGTTGGGCATCCGCATGACGCCCAAGGTGTTCATCGAACTGGGCCACGCCAGCGGTACCACCGGCTGGCAGCAGTTCGTCAAGATCCGCCTGCCGTTCGCCCTGCCGAGCATCATGACCGGCATCAACCAGAGCCTGATGATGGCCTTCGGCATGGTGGTGATCGCCGGCATCGTCGGCTCCGGCGGGCTGGGTGAGGTGATCTACACCGCCATCCGCACCCTGGACATCGCCCGTTCGATCAACGCCGCCATCGCCATCGTGGTGCTGACCCTGATCCTCGACCGCCTCGCCCAGAGCGGCACCCGCCAGGAGACCGGCCATGACACTCACTGAGCTGAACCTTTCCCCCGGCGCCTACCTGGCCCCCGTTTTCGACTGGCTCAACGCCAACCTGCATGGCCTGTTCGTCGTCATCAGCCACTTCGTCGAAACGGTGCTCGGCGCCATCGAGGCAGCCCTGCTGCTGCCCCCGGCCTGGGCACTGATCGCCGTGGTGTGCGGGCTCACCGCCGTGTTCATCAGCCTGCGCAATGCGCTGCTGGCCGGCGTGCTGCTGGGCTTCTGCTGGGGCAGCGGCTTCTGGACCGCGTCGATGCAGACCATCGCCCTGGTGTCGGTCGCGGTGCTGATCGCCGTGGCCATCGCCTTCCCGCTGGGCATCCTGGCGGCACGGGTCAAGCGCTTCGACAACGCCATCGGCCCGCTGCTGAACATCATGCAGACCGTGCCGCCATGGGTGTACCTGATCCCGGCCGTGATCATCTTCAGCCTGGGCAAGGTGCCGGCGATCATCGCCACCATCATCTATGGCATCCCGCCGATGCTGCGCCTGACCAGCCTGGGCTTTCGCCAGGTGCCCAAGGACCTGCTCGAACTCGGCCAGGCCACCGGCGCCACACCACGCACCATCCTGCTCAAGATCGAACTGCCCAGCGCCCTGCCCACCCTGCTGGTGGGGCTTAACCAGTGCATCCTGCTGTCGCTGGCCATGGTGGTGCTGGCCGGGCTGGTCGGTGCCGGCGGCCTGGGCGCGGAAGTGACCCGCGGCCTGACCCGCATGGAAATGGGCCTGGGCCTACGCGCGGGGTTGGCGATCGTTGCCGTGGCGCTGCTGCTCGACCGCTTGTCCCGCGGCCTGCTGCAACGACGCCGGGGAGCCCTGCCCGCCCATTGAACCTACGTGCGGCGGGCAACAGTGCCCGCCGTCTTTCAACCTGCCAGCAAGAGAAGCACCCGTTGCTCCCGACACGACACTTCAGCAACGCCCTGCAAGGGCACAACTCACGGTTCACCAGCAACGCAGTACAGCCCACCGGCCAGCAGGCCCGCGTGGGTTTTCTGCTGCTGGAGCACTTTTCCCTGCCGGCCTTCACCCAGGCCCTGGACACCCTGGTCACCGCCAACCTGATCCAGCCCGACGCCTGCGCAAGCACAACCTTCAGCCTTGATGGCAGCTCGGTCACCAGCGACCTGGGCATCGTCATCTGCCCCGCCGGCGCCATGGCCCACAGCCTCGAACAGCCGCTGGACCTGTTCGTGGTGTGTGGCGGGCTGCGCACCGCGCTGGCGCCATCGGCGGAACTGGCCGGCCTGCTACAGGCCCTGGCACGCAAAGGCGTGGCCCTGGCCGGGCTGTGGAACGGTGCCTGGTTCCTCGGCCATGCCGGGCTGCTCGACGGCCACCGTTGCGCCGTGCACCCGGAGCATCGCGGCGCAGTGGCCGAGATCGCCCGGCACAGCCAGGTCTCGAGCGACAGTTTTGTGGTTGACCGCGACCGCCTCAGTGCCGCCAGCCCCAGCGGTGCATTCGGCATGGTGCAGGAATGGCTCGGCCGCCTGCGCGGCCGCGAGCTGGCCGAGGGGATCGGCGCGATCCTGGCCTTCGAGGCGTCACGTTACAAGCGCGCCACGCCAGCGCCGCAGACCAACATCAGCGAGCCCCTGCGCGAGGCGATCAACCTGATGAGCGCGAACCTTGAAGAGCCGCTGAGCCAGGACCAGCTGGCCGACTATGTGGGCCGCTCCAAGCGCCAGATCGGGCGGTTGTTCCAGCATCAACTGGGCACCACGCCCGTGCGCTATTACCTGGAGCTGCGGATTACCGAAAGCCGACGGCTGCTGCAGTATTCCGACTTGCCGATCCTGGATGTGGCGGTGGCCTGCGGGTTCGTATCGGCCAGCCATTTCAGCAAGTGCTATGCGTCGTTCTTCGGCTACAGCCCGTCGCGGGAGAAGCGGTTTGGCTGCGTGAAGGCGCCCAAACGCGAGAACACTTGAAAGCATCGCGGGGCAAGCCCGCTCCCACGTTGGACTGCCCCCCAAACCAACCTTTTGGGGGCAGTGCGTGGGAGCGGGCTTGCCCCGCGATGGGCGTCACGCCGGACGCGCTACCGGCGCCAAGGCATGCCGCCGCTGCTTGACCACCCCGATCAGCAGAATCACCACCGCCAACCCCAGGGTCAACGACACCTCCAACCGATGCTGCGGCATCACGAACATCACCCCCAACGCAAATACGATGAAGCCGATCACCGCCCAGGTCAGCCAGGGGTACAGCCACATCTTGAAGGCGATCTGCTGATTCTGCTGCTCCAACAACGCCCGCATGCGCAGCTGCGAGCAGGCAATCGCCAAGTACACCAGCAACGCGATGGAACCCGAGCTGGCCAGCAGGAAGGCAAACACCTCGGAGGGCGCGAAGTAGTTGACCACAGTGGTGAGCATGCCGATCAGCGTGCTGCCGATCACCGCCGCCCGCGGTACCCCGACCTTGGACGTACGGCCAATGGCCGCCGGTGCGTCGCCGCGTTTGGCCAGCGAGAACAGCATGCGCGAGGAAATGTAGATCGACGAGTTCAGGCAGCTGGCCACCGCCACCAGCACCACCATGTCCACCAGCAGCTTGGCGTAGGGGATCTGCATGATCTCCAGCGCCCGCTGGTACGAGCCCTGCACCGGCAGCAGCGGGTCGTTCCACGGCACCACCGAGATGATCACGAAGATCGACAGCAAGTAGAACACGCTGATGCGCCAGATCACCGAACGGGTGGCCTTGGCGATGTTGCGCGCCGGGTCCGAGGATTCGGAGGCGGCGATGGTCACCGCTTCCGTGCCCAGGTAGCTGAACATGGTGGTGAGCAAGGCGCCGATGATCGCCGTCCAGCCGTTGGGCATGAAGCCGCCGTGCTCACTCATCAACCGCGTCAGGCCACTGACCTCGCGCGCGGGCAAGGCGCCGGCCAGGGCAAACGCGCCGAGGGCGATGAAGGCAACGATGGCGATGACCTTGAGCATGGCGAACCAGAACTCGAACTCGCCGTACTTGGCCACGCTGAACAGGTTGGTGAAGGTCAGCAGCACCGTCATCGCCAGGGCGAAGAACCAGGGTTCGATGTGTGGGAACCAGTTGTTCAGCACCACCCCGGCGGCGATAGCCTCGATGGGAATCACCAGCACCCAGAACCACCAGTACAGCCAGCCGATGGTGAAGCCCGCCCAGCGGCCGATGGCGCGGTCGGCGTAGGTGGAGAACGAGCCGGTGTCGGGGCTGGCCACCGCCATCTCGCCGAGCATGCGCATCACCAGCACCACCAGGGTGCCGGCCAGGGCATAGGCGACGATGGCCGCCGGGCCTGCTGCCGCGATGGCGTGCCCCGAGCCGACGAACAGCCCGGCGCCGATCACCCCGGCGATCGACAGCATGGTCACGTGCCTGGGTTTGAAACCTTGCGCCAGCTGGCCGCCGGCATGTCCCGCGCTTGGATTGGTCATCCTGATCCCTTCTTGGAGTTGTTATGGGAGCGCGCCAGGCCGGGTTGGAAGGGCTTGGCGCCAATCCAAGCTAAGCGAGCGCCAGTGGGCTCGATTGCCCAAGGCGGACCTGGACTTGGCCAGGAAGGTCATGCCAGAGCGGTTGTGCGGTGGGATCAAAGGGGTACGGCGCGGAGCCTGGCACGGGCTGCGCCCGTGTTCGCGGGCAAGCCCGCTCCCACAGGTCCTTCACTGATCTTGAAGGCAGTGCAGGACCTGTGGGAGCGGGTTCACCCGCGAAGAGGCCGGTACAGGCAAAAAAGCAATCCGATCTAGCGCAACAGCTTGCTCTGCAACACCTCGGACTGGCGCCCGAGCACGTTCTCGCTGATCTGCACGAACTCTTCGGTGCTCACGCTGGACAGGCGCATCAGCGCCCGCGCCACATCGTCTAGCGAGCGCTTGTCGTGGTTGTGCAGGCGGATCTCGCGGTCCAGCGCCTGCAACAGCAACACCCCCCGGGCGACTTGCGCGGCGTCGGCCTTGGCGCCCTTGAGTTGAGTCACCTTGGCGCCCTGCTTGTGCAAGCGGGCCTGCAAGGCCTGGTAGCGGTCATCGCTGATGCCGCCTGCCCGGCGCAGCAGTTCGGTGGCGTAATAGTCGGTGAGGCTCTCGCCGAGCCAGTCGCTGCCATCGCGGTCGTTGATCTGCGCGAACAGCTGCACCACTTCGCGCAGCAGCGGGCTGGCGCCACTGTCATTGATCAGCGGGGCGCCGCTGTACAGGTACAGTGAGTTGTGCCCGGCCAGGGCGCCGCGCCACATGCCGTCCCGGGCGCCGACCAGCAGCAGCTTGGCCGGGTTGCGCGGGAACACCGCCTGCAGTTGCGGCCAGACGAAGGTCAGCAGGGTCAGCGTATCCATGCGGCGCATGCCCTGCCCCTGCGGCGCGGCAACGGTGACCTCGGTCTCGCCAAGGCGCGCACGACGGCTGCCGAGGTTGCCGGCGAGCATCCAGCCCGTGGGGCGGTCGAACAGGCGCGAAACATCGTCGATACGGAATTTCTGCCGGCCGATGCGCGGCCAGGCGGTTTCCACGCTCTTCCAGCCGGCGGGCAACTCGAAGGTCAGGCGCGCCACCAGTTCGGTGCCGTCCTGCTGATCAAGGCGCGCCGGCGGCACCAGTTGCTCACCGCGCAGCAGCGCCCAATGCGCGGTTATCCGGGCCTCATGGCTGGCGCCAGGCTGCGCCTGATCGAGCAGCACCCGGTAGCTGAGGCTGGTCTTGCCGGGGGCCGGGCGCCACACACCGCGGCCGCCCTGGGCCTGCCACTGGCCGTCGGCGAGGAAGTCGCTGTAGGCGCCGTTCTGGCCCAGGTCAAAGTCCAGGCTGCGAACCACGCTACCGTCGGCCAGGGTCAGGCGCACTTCGGCCTGGCCGCTTTGCGGCAACAGGCGCACCTGGTAATCGAGGTCGACTTTCTTCGCCAGTACCTGGGAACTGGCCAATAGGCCAAGCAGCAGCAACAGCGGGCGACGCATACAGAAAACTCCTTGTTCCCCAGAGACGAAAGCCCGGGCGATTCAACCAGCGCGGAAAATCAGGTGATCTTCCCAGTCATCTTCATCCACATCGTTCTCACTGAGCATGCGCCCGGATCGGGAAATACGCTGCTCGTGAACTTGCTCGCGGTCGCCGCTGACCAGGTGATGCCAGGCCGGCAGGTCCTTGCCCTCGCTGACCAGGCGGTAACCGCAGGTGGGCGGCAGCCACTTGAACTGGTCGGCCTTGCCCGGGGTGAGCTGGATGCAGTCGGGCACCTGGGCGAAGCGGTTGGGGTAGTCGCTGCACTGGCAGGTGGTGAGGTCGAGCAGTTTGCAGGCGATGCTCGTGTAATAGACGCTGTTGTCTTCTTCGTCCTCGAGCTTCTGCAGGCAGCACAGGCCGCAGCCGTCGCACAGCGACTCCCACTCGCGCGGGTCGAGTTCTTCGAGGGTCTTGCGCCGCCAGAAGGGCGCGGTGTCGGCGATCATCACACGTATTCCTGCAATCAACTTGAATCCGCGGCGCGCGGCGGCGCCAGTCTAGAGGCTGTCCGGCGGCAACGCCAGACCGCTTGTCAGTGCTTGCCGGACGCAGTAGCGTGCGGTCTTTACCCCGCCCACTGCAGGAGCAGCCATGAGCGCCACCCCTCGTATCGCCGACTACGCCATCAACGAGCAGTTCATCAACCGCTGGTCGCCTCGCGCCTTCACCGCCGAGCCGATCAGCCAGGAGACCCTGCTGAGCTTCCTCGAAGCCGCGCGCTGGGCGCCGTCGGCCTACAACTCGCAGCCTTGGCGCTTCCTCTATGCGCGCCGCGACACGCCGAGCTGGGAGCGCTACCTGGGCATCCTCAACGAGTTCAACCGCAGCTGGGCGCAGCAGGCTTCGGCGCTGGTGCTGGTGATTTCCAAGACCACCTTCGCCGCACCGGGCTCGGATGAAGAAAAGCCGGCGCTGTGGCACACCTTCGACACCGGCTCCGCCTGGGGCCACCTGGCGCTGCAGGCCAGCATCAGCGGCTGGCACACCCATGGCATGGCCGGCTTCGACCAGGAGCTGGCCCGCAGCGAGCTGAAGATCCCCGAAGGCTACGCGCTGCACGCGATGGTGGCGATCGGCAAGCTGGGCGACAAGGCTACCCTGGCCGAGGGCCTGCAGGCCCGCGAAGTGCCGAGCCCGCGCCGGCCGCTGAGCGAGCTGGCGGCTGAGGGTGAGTTCAGCCTGTAAGGCCAATCGCGGGGGGGGGGAAGCCTTCCCCCTCGGCTGTCGATGTTTGTGGGGGGGTTTGTTCTTTCC
>NZ_JBMOWQ010000184.1:0-2668 GCF_049310485.1 Pseudomonas sp. GZD-209 | reverse complement strand
GACACTCCTTCTCCCCCCTCGGGGATCGGGGGGGGGGGGAGCTTTCTTCCCCCGCGATGGAACCTCAATACCCGCGGGCGAAATCCACTTCGCCGCGCAACCCCTGCCCCGCTGCATAGGCCCGCACATTTTCGACGAACAATCGCACCATCGCCGGCGGCGAGGTCGGCGCCGAGCTGTGCCCGGTCAACAGCAGCCCCCAGGCGGTCCAGAACGGGTGCCGCGCAGGCAACGGCTCCTGCCGGCAGACATCGATCACCGCACCGGCCAGATGGCCTTCCTTGAGCGCCTCGACCAGGTCCGCATCGACCACCGCCGCGCCACGCCCGGCGTTGATGAACAATGCGCTGGGCTGGAAGCACTTGAACAGCGCGGCATCGTAGAGATCGTGGGTAGCCGGGGTGTCGGGCAGCAGGTTGAGCACGTAGTCGGCATGCCCGACCATGCGTGGCAACTGGTCGAGCCCGACCACCTCGACGAAAGGCGCCTGCTCGCGCGCAGTGCTGGCTACGCCGTACAGAGTCACGCCAAAGGGCACGAGGAACTCGGCGACCCGCTGGCCGATGTCGCCCGTGCCGACGATCAGTACCCGGCGCCCTTCCAGGCTGCGCCCGGGGCGGTCGTCCCAGCGCCGCTCGACCTGGCTGACCAGGCGCGACAGCACTTCGCGCTCGTGCACCAGCATGTAGGTGAGCATGTACTCGGCCATCACCTGGCCGAAGATGCCCACCGCTCGGGTCAGGCGGTAGTCGCGCGGCAGCGCATCGGCCAGCAGCGGGGTGATGCCCGCCCAGGTCGATTGCATCCACTCAGGTTTATGGCCCTGGCGCAGCAGGCTGGCCAGCAGGTCCGGCTGGCCCAGCCACACCGGGCAGTCGGCGGCGAAGCGCGCCAGTTCGGCGGAGTCGCCGCTGGTCAGCACTTCCAGGTCCGGTGCTGCCTCGCCGAGCAGGCGGGCGTAGTTGGCATGATCCTGTTCAGCGATCAGTACGCGCATGTGAAACACAACCTTGGCAAACAACGAAAGCGGCCCGCCAGGCGGGCCGCAGCTATGAGGGTGAGCGCGGCCGAATCAGACCGGGTCGTTGCGGCGCAGCAACTCTTCGGGCAGGTGCTCGATGTACTCCTCTTCCGGCGGCGGCATCTGCAGGTGGTAGCCCTGGTTGTCGAGGTTCTCCAGCACTTTCACGATGTCCTCGCGGGCCAGCTTGCGCTCCGGGGTCAGTACCAGGTCGAAAGCGTGCATCGGCGTGCCGAAGATCGGCAACAGGCCTTCCGGGATGCGTTGCAGGCCGTCGGCCTTGAGCACATAGAGGTACATGCCGTTCTTGCGTGGGCTCTTGTAAATCGAGCAGATACGTTTCATTGAGCTTCTCCGGCGCCTGCCAGGTCGTCCAGCAGGGCCTGGCCCATACGCTCGCGACGCCAGCCGCGCAGCGAATCGGGCAGTTGATAGGGGCCGTCGGGGTAGCCGCTCTTGAGCAGGGCCTCGAGGGTCTTCTTGCGCAGCATCAGCTCCGGGGCGATCTGCAGGCGCTCGCCTTCGGCCTGGCCGATGGCACGCAGGCGCTTGAGAATGCCGGCGGCCTCGATCGGCAGCGGCTCAGGCAGGCGCTGCGGCCACTGCTCGGCGGGAAGGCCTGCGGCGCGCTTGATCAGCTGGATGAGGAACTCGCCGTCCTGGCGGATGGTGCGCGGGTGCATCTCTTCGATCTTGCCCAGGGCCGGTAGGTTGCCGGGTTGGCCCTTGGCCATGGGCCACAACGAGTGTTCCTTGAGGATACGGTTGCGCGGTACATCGCGGCTGCGGGCTTCGCGCTCGCGCCAGGCACACAGCTCGCGCAGCACAGCCAACTGCTGAGGGCCCAGCTTCCAGGCCAGCTTGACGTCGCGGTACAGGGTCTCTGGCTCGACTTCACGGCGCAGCGCGGCGACCAGCTCGGCGCCATCGTCGAGGACCCAGGCGTACTTGTCGTCGGACAGTTTAGGGCGCAGCGCGCTGAACAGCTCGGCCAGGTGCACGGCATCCTCGGCGGCGTAGCTCACCTGGGTATCGGACAGTGGGCGCTGCAGCCAGTCGGAGCGGGTCTCGCCCTTGGGCAGATCAAGCCCCAGGACTTCCTGCACCAGGCGCGAGTAGCCCATGGAGAAGCCGATGTTCAGGTAACCGGCGGCCAGCTGCGTGTCGAACAACGGCTGCGGCAGCTTGCCGGTCAGGCGCAGCAGCACTTCGAGGTCTTCGCTGCAGGCGTGCAGCACCTTGACCACGGCCGTGTCGTCGAGCAGATCGGCCAGCGGCTGCCAGTCACCAATCAGCAAAGGGTCGATGAGGTAGGCGTGCTCGCCGACGCCCACCTGGATCAGGCCGGCTTTCGGGTAAAAGGTGTCGACCCGCATGAATTCGGTGTCGAGCGCCACGAAGGGCAGTTCGCGCCAGCTTTGGCAGTGCTCGGCCAGGGTCTGGTCGTCACGGATCCAGTGAATTTCGATGGCCACGAGGCTCTCCCACTAACATTGGCGCGCAGTATATACGGCGCGGCCCCTGGGGGTGAAACCTCGCGCCATCCATGGTGCCGGGCGGTTGCCCGCAACGGTGACCGGGTTTTTCCATCGCGGGGGAAAACCACCCCCCCGCTGGGAAGAATGGGGGTGGGGAAGGGAGTGGCCC
>NZ_JBMOWQ010000183.1:0-2685 GCF_049310485.1 Pseudomonas sp. GZD-209 | reverse complement strand
TTAGGGCCCCCCCCCCCCCCCGCGCGAAGAGGGGGGGTGGGGCGCCCCCCCCCCCCCCGCGATGGCGTAAACGCCGTGGTTCAGCGCCCCGCCGCCAGCCACGGCCGGCAGCTGGCGAACATGTCCAGCGACTGCTGGTAGACATCGGTGCGTACCTGCAACAGGCCAAGCATCGAGTGGAACAGGTTGTCCTGGGACAGTGGTGCGTCGCGCAGCTTGGCCAGGCAGTCGGTGTCCAGGCCGAAGTCCTGCTTGTAGCTGTCGGAGAACCAGGTCAACAGCGGCACGTGCTTCTGCTGCTCCGGCGCCATCACGTAAGGGGTGCCGTGCAGGTAGAGGTTGTATTCACCCAGCGACTCGCCGTGGTCGGACAGGTAGATCATCGCCGTGTCGACCTTGTCCTGCTTGCTGCGCAGGGTATCGATCAGCGAGCCAAGCACCTTGTCGGTATAGGCCAGGGTGTTGTCATAACCATTGATGATTTCCGCCTGGCTGCACTGGTTCAGCGCATTGCTGCGGCACACCGGGGTGAACGGCTCGCTGCCCGTCGGGTAGCGTTTGAAGTACTCGGGGCCGTGGCTGCCCATCTGGTGCAGCACCAGCACGGTGTCCTTGTCGAGGTTGTCGATCAGCTCGCCCAGGCCCTGCAGGAGGATCTCGTCGTGGCACTCGCCGTTGGCGCACAGGGCCGGATCGGTAAGGTTGCTCACGTCGATGAACTGCACGCGGTCGCAGGTGCCCTTGCAGCCGGACTGGTTGTCCCGCCACTGCACGGCCAGGCCGGCGCGCTGGAGGATATCGAGCAGGCCTTCGCGGTTCTTGGCCACGCGGGCGTCATAGTCCTTGCGGGTCATGCCGGAGAACATGCACGGCACCGACACGGCGGTTTCGGTACCGCACGAGTGCACATCGGTAAAGCTCAGCAGGCCCTGCTGTTTGGCCAGGTTCGGCGTGGTGTCGCGGGCATAGCCAAGCAGGCCGAAGTTCTCGGCGCGGGCACTTTCGCCCACCACCAGCACGGTCAGCGACTTGCGCTCATGGTGCTGCCAGGCAGCATCGCGGTGGGCATCCGTGCCGTATGGCTGGAAAGGCCGTGCCGCAGTACCCAACTGTTCGCTGACATAACCAATGGACGCACCGACGATGTTGCTCGGGGTAAGCATCAGACGCAGTTCGTGGTGGTTGCGAAACAGCGATGCAAGCCCTTGGTAGTTGACCAGTGCCACCGAGCCCAGCGCCGCCACACAGGCCCCCGCCACCACCAGTTTGCCCAGCACTTCGCGGTACCAGGGGCGATAGGCGATTTTCGCCTTCCATACCAACAGCGACGGCAGCACACCGAGCAGCACGATATACAGCGCAAACTTGATCGACAGCAGGTCGCGAACTTCCGCAACGTTGGTTTCCGCCACATTGCGGAACATGCCGGTATCGATCAGCACGCCATATTGATTCATGAAGTAGGCAACGCCCGCGCCGCTCATGAACAACAGGATCAATACCGGTTTCAACACATACTTGAATGCCAACAAGGTCAATATCAGATTGAAGGCGAACAACATCAGCACGGCGAATGCCAGCCCCAGCCACAGCCCCACCATGCCGGGCGGCACAATGGCTTGCAGGTGTTGCCAGAGGAAGGTGTTAAGGCCGATCAACAGGTAAAGGCTGGCCAGCAGCGTGACCCATTCAGTCCGCAGGGATTTGACGTTGAGCATGGCATTCGCAGGTAGAGTTCATGAGCGGCCAGGGTGCCCGGGCGGGCACCTTGGGAAGTTGGCCGAACTCTAAGAAGGCTAGCATCAATTTTTTGTGAAAAACTTGGTAACAATTGGTCGGAATGCAGTTTTCACCAATTAAACAAGTTTCATTCAGCGTTTATTCAGCCGGCAGACGCAGCTTGGCGTAGGGCTCACGGTCGATGTCCAGCACCTCCACGCACAGCTGGATATCCAGCCCGGCCTCGGCAGGGATCGCCTCCTGCAGCACAGCGAGCAGGCTGCCCGACAACTGCTGTTTCACCTGCTCCGAGCGCCCGCTGAGGATCGCCAGGCGGACATGGGCGAAGGCACGCTCACCCGGTGCCGTGCCCACCCGGTACTTGGCGAAGGCCTGGGCGCGGCTCTTGATGTCGGCTTCGTCGGCAAACTGGCCGCTGCCCACCAGGGCGTGGTTAAGGCGCAACAGCAGCAGGTCGACGTTGAGTTCGCCCAGGTTGTCGCTGTATTCCAGGTTCAGGTGAGGCATGGCGCAGGTTCCGGTCAAGGGAGGGTGTGCGACAGCCTAACCCAGTCCCCCATCGGGGCAAAGGCGGCTATCCTCATGGTTCAGGCCCGTTCGCCAACCCTGAAAGAGGTGAAGAAATGCCAGTTCCGCACGATTTGCTCGCAGACCTGCACGTTAGCGCCGACCAGTTCCAGGCCCTGATCGACAAGAATCAGGACCTGCACAAGCTGCACAAGGACTACAACGCCAAGGACAAGGAAGTGGTGGCTGCCGAAGGCAACGGCAGCGCCGATGACAAGGTCAACCTGTTACGCAAGGAGCGGCTGCTGATCAAGGACAAGATCGAACGGATCATCCATCCGCCCAAGTCCTGAACGGTAAACCCTTCAAAATGATCGCGGGGCAAGCCCGCTCCCCCACCCCGTGGGTTCTTTCTGGGGGGGGGGTTTTTCCCCTCAG
>NZ_JBMOWQ010000182.1:0-9421 GCF_049310485.1 Pseudomonas sp. GZD-209 | reverse complement strand
GATCGCGGGGCAAGCCCGCTCCCACGCATCGGCGTTAATTCGTGGGAGCGGGCTTGCCCCGCGATGACGTTACCAGCCGTCAGGCGGACGCTTTGAGCGCGGTATCCAGGTCCTCGATCAGATCCCGATAATCCTCGATCCCCATCGACAACCGCACCAGGTTCTCGCTGATCCCCATCACGCCCTTCTGTTCAGGGCTGAGCGAGTTGTGCGACATGCTCCAGGAATGGTTGATCATGCTCTCCACCCCGCCCAGCGAATCGGCCAGGACGAAGATCTGCAGCGCCTCGACCAGGCGGTTGACCGCAGCCCGGTCACCCTTGATACGAATGGCCACCACGGCCCCGCCGGTGCGCATCTGGCGCTTGCACAATTCATGCTGCGGGTGGCTCTCCAGCCCCGGGTAATACACCTGCTCGACCTGCGGGTGGCCTTCCAGGTACTGCGCCACGCGCAGTGCGTTGGCGCTCTGGCGCTCCATGCGCACATCAAGGGTTTTCAGCCCGCGCAGCGCCAGGTAGCAGTCGAACGGCCCCTGGATCGCCCCCACCGCCATGCTGATCTTGCGCAGGCGCCCCAGCAGTTCGTCGTTGGCCGCCACCACCACGCCGCCGGTGAGGTCGGAGTGGCCGCCGATGTACTTGCTCGCCGAATGCATCACCAGGTCCACGCCCAATGTGATCGGCTGCTGGTTCCACGGCGAGCAGAAGGTGTTGTCGATGCAGGTCATGATGCCGCGTGCGCGGGCCAGGTCGCAGACCGCCTTGATATCGACCAGGTGCAGCAAGGGGTTGGTTGGCGACTCGATCCAGATCAGTTGCGTGTCCGGGCGGATCGCCGCGGCCACGGCCTCGACGTCGTTGAGGTCGACGTAGGTGGTGGTCAGGCCCGAGGTGCGCCCGCGGTAGTCTTCCAGCAGGCGGAAGGTGCCGCCGTAGACGCCGTTCATCACCACCACGTGGGCATCCTTGGACAGCAGCTCGAGCACCGTGGCCGTAGCGCTGACGCCAGAAGCACAGGCCACTGCGCCGACACCCTCCTCCAGGGCCGCCACGCAGGTTTCATAGGCATGCCGGGTGGGGTTGCTGACCCGGCTGTAGGCGTATTCGGGGTTGTCATCCAGGCCACGCTTGATGAACGAGCTGGAGGTGACGATGGCCGGGAAGATGGCGTTGTCGGCAACGCTGGACTGCTCGCCGGCGTGGATGGTGCGGGTGGCGAAATTGCGCGGCTTTTCGGACATGGTCGGGTCCATTGACTAGGGATGGAAAAGCGCAACTATCTCATATCCGCCACCGACCGGCGCCAGCCAGAACATTATTACCTTATGCGAGCCCTAGCGATTCCAAGCTGCACCGCCAACGGCTAATCTCGGGAAACTTTTTCTCGCCTGGAGCCCAAGAGCGACATGGACAGTTTCGACCAGCACATCCTCACCCTGCTCCAGCGCGACGCTTCGATCTCCCTCAAGGACCTGGCCGAAGCGGTCAACCTGACCACAACCCCCTGCTGGAAGCGGGTCAAGCGCCTGGAGGACGAAGGTTATATCCGCGGCCGCGTCGCTCTGCTCGACCCCCAGCGCCTGGGCCTGGGCCTGACGGTGTTCGTCCAGCTCAAGACCCAGCGCCATGACAGCGCCTGGCTGGCGCAGTTCGCCGCCACGGTGACCGCGTTCGAGGAGGTGATGGAGGTGTACCGCATGTCCGGCGACTGGGACTACATGCTGCGGGTGGTGGTAGGCGACATCGCCGCCTACGACCGCTTCTACAAGCAACTGATCACCAGTACCGACGGGCTGTCGAACATCACCTCGAGCTTTGCCATGGAGCAGATGAAGTACACCACGGCGTATCCGGTGCATCGCTGAGGCGCGCGACTACATGGCGTGGGAGTAACTGTCTTATGTTGTCAGTGCTGGCAAGCCTGCTCCATCAGGTACGATGCTTGCCTCGAGGTTAGCGCGCCCCCTGTGGGAGCGGGCTTGCCCCGCGATGGTGTCAGTGAACCTACCATCGCCATCGCGGGGCAAGTCGCAGCGGCGCACCGCCGCTCCCACGTCATGCAGAGGTGTTCGACGCCGCGATCCGGTTCCCCGCCCTGGCCTTCTCCAGTTTGATCGCGACGAACTTCGAGGTTGGCGTGTAAGTGCCCTCGCCATAACTCTCCAACGGCACCAACGGGTTGGTCTCCGGGTAATACGCCGCCGCCTGCCCCTCGGGCACGTCATAGGCCACCAGGCGGAACCCCGACACCCGCCGCTCGCGGCCATCCGCCCACAGCGACACCAGGTCCACCTGCTCGCCCGGCTCGAAACCCAGGCGGCGGATATCGGCCTCGTTGACGAACACCACTTCGCGCAGGCCAAACACCCCGCGATAGCGGTCATCCAGCCCGTACAGGGTGGTGTTGTACTGATCGTGGGAGCGCAAGGTCTGCAGGATCAGGTCGGGCTTGTCGCCACGGGCCAGCACCTGGTCGTTGACCAGCTGCTCGGGCAATAGGCTCGGGGTGAAGCACGCCTTGCCGGTGGCGGTACGGAAGGTGCGGTCCGCCGCGTTGTTGCCCAGGTGGAAACCGCCCGGATGCTGCAATCGCTCGTTGAAATCGGCAAAGCCCGGAATCACATCGGCAATCATGCTGCGGATGCGGCCGTAGTCGGCAATCGCGTATTCCCAATCGATCGGCGTGTTGCCCAGGGTGGCCTTGGCCATGCCGGCAACGATCGCCGGCTCCGAGCGCAGGTGCGGCGAGCGCGGCTTCAGCTGGCCATGGGAGATGTGCACCATGCTGAAGGTGTCTTCGACCGTTACCCCTTGCGGGCCCTCGGCCTGGCTATCGATCTCGGTACGGCCCAGGCACGGCAGGATCAGCGCGTCGCGCCCGGTCACCAGGTGCGAACGGTTGAGCTTGGTGGAGATCTGCACGGTCAGCGCGCAGTTGCGCAGCGCCGCGTGGGTGCGTGGCGTGTCCGGGGTGGCCTGGGCGAAGTTGCCGCCCAGGGCGACGAACACCTTGGCCCGCCCCTCCTCCATGGCCTTGATCGCCAGCACGGCGTTGTCACCATGGGCACGCGGCACCTTGAACTGAAAGCGCTTTTCCAGGGCGTCGAGCAGTTGCGCCTTGGGTTTTTCGTCGATGCCCATGGTGCGGTCGCCCTGCACGTTGCTGTGGCCGCGTACCGGTGACAGGCCGGCACCGGGCTTGCCGACGTTGCCGCGCAGCAGTTGCAGGTTGACGATTTCCTGCACGGTCGCCACCGAGTGGCGGTGCTGGGTCACACCCATGGCCCAGCACATGATCACCCGCTCGGCCTTGCGGTACATGCGCGCCGCCAGCTCGATCTCGGCCTTGGTCAGGCCGGACTGCTCGACGATATGGTCCCAGGGCGTGGCCTCGACCACGGCCAGGTAAGCCTCGACACCACTGGTGTGCTCGGCGATGAAGGCATGGTCGAACACCGCCGGCTCATGGTTGAGCTGCGCTTCGCGCTCCCACTGCAACAGGTACTTGGCGATACCGCGCATGGCCGCCATGTCGCCGCCCAGCGCCGGGCGGAAGTACGCGGTACTGGTGGACTCGGAGCCGTTGCTGAGCATCTCCAGCGGGTGCTGCGGGTGCTGGAAGCGTTCCAGCCCGCGCTCCTTGAGCGGGTTGAAGCACACCACCTGGGCGCCGCGCTTGACCGCCTCACGCAGCGGTTCGAGCATGCGCGGGTGGTTGGTGCCGGGGTTCTGGCCGATGACGAAGATCGCGTCGGCCAGCTCAAGGTCATGGAACACCACGGTGCCCTTGCCCACGCCGAGGGTCTCGGCCATGCCCACGCCGCTGGCTTCGTGGCACATGTTCGAGCAGTCGGGGAAGTTGTTGGTGCCGTAGGCGCGGACGAACAGCTGGTAGAGGAACGCCGCCTCGTTGCTGGCCCGGCCCGAGGTGTAGAACTCGGCCTGGTCGGGCGACTCGAGGCTGTTCAGGTGTTGGCCGATCAGGGCGAAGGCCTCGTCCCAGCTGGTTTCGACATAGTGATCGGTGGCCGCGTCATAGCGCATCGGGTGGGTCAGCCGGCCCTGGTACTCGAGCCAGTAGTCGGTCTGCTCCAGCAGCGCGCTGACGCTGTACTTTGCGAAGAAAGCCGGGTCCACCGAGCGGCCGGTGGCTTCCCAGTTGACCGCCTTGGCGCCGTTCTCGCAGAACTTGACCATGTCGCTTTCCGGCGACTCGCCCCAGGCGCAACCGGGGCAGTCGAAGCCGCCGTTCTGGTTGGTCTTGAGCATGGCCCGCAGGTTCTTGAAGGCGTTCTCGCTGCCCAGCCAGCTCTTGGTCACGCTCTTGAGCGCGCCCCAGCCGGCGGCCGGCCCCTTGTAGTCCCTGATGTGTTGGTCCTGGCTCATGCGGTCAATCCTCACGCGGGCATGGTAAAGGTGCGGCGGATCATGTTGTCCGCTGCTTTTTTCCAGCCTATGGAGGGTGGTGTGGGGGCGTCCAATCGAAATGTCTGACGGGGTGATAGGCGGTGTCGATCATGGGTTTCAGGTGTCTGTAATAGACCTTTCGCGGGGCAAGCCCGCTCCCACGAGAATGCCGTACGCGCATCTGCCTGGCCCTTGATAGAGGCCATTGATCAAGCGGTCAGGGAAAGCGATTTGACGGGTCTGGCCCCAGGCGATAGCTTGGATTGCACAGCCCCAACCCTCTCGAGCGCCAACGTGGAACAGAACCCCCAGGCCCTGATCGACGGTTTCAACCGCAAGGTCGACTACCTGCGGATGTCGGTCACCGATCGTTGCGATTTCCGTTGCGTCTACTGCATGGCCGAGGACATGCAGTTCCTGCCGCGCCAGCAGATCCTCAGCCTCGAAGAGCTCTACCAGGTGGCCGAACGCTTCGTCGCCCTGGGCACCCGCAAGATCCGCCTGACCGGCGGTGAACCCCTGGTCCGCCAGGGCATCGTCGGGCTCTGCGAACGTATCGCCGCCCTGCCCGGCCTGCGTGAACTGTGCCTGACCAGCAATGGCTCGCAGCTCGGCCGCCTGGCCCAGCCGCTGTTCGATGCCGGCGTGTCGCGCCTGAACATCAGCCTCGACAGCCTCGACCCCGAGCGCTTCCGCGCCCTGACCCGCACCGGTGACCTGCACCAGGTGATCGCCGGCATCGATGCCGCGCGCGCCGCCGGTTTTCGTCGCACCAAGCTCAACGCCGTGGTGCTCAAGGGCCGCAACGACGACGAGATCGTCGACCTGGTGCGCTTCGCCATCGACCGCGAGCTGGACATCTCGTTCATCGAGGAAATGCCCCTGGGGGTGATCAGCGAACACCAGCGCGGCGAGTCCTACTGCTCCAGCGACGATGTGCGCGAGCGCCTGGCCGGGCACTTCAGCCTGATCGAATCGGCCGAATCCTCCCAAGGCCCGGCCCGCTACTGGCGCCTGGCCGAAGCGCCGAACACCCGGGTCGGCTTCATCTCGCCCCACAGCCACAACTTCTGCGCCACCTGCAACCGCGTGCGCCTGACCGTCGAAGGCCGCCTGCTGCTGTGCCTGGGCAACGAGCACTCGCTGGACCTCAAGCAGGTGCTGCGCCAGCACCCCGGCGACAGTGCCCGCCTGGACAAGGCCATCCGCGAGGCCATGCATCTCAAGCCCTGGCGCCACCACTTCGAAGTGGGTGGCGAGGTGCAGATCCTGCGTTTCATGAACATGACCGGCGGCTGAACGGCCGCCTCGGGAACCCCTCTTGATCGTCCACTCCCGCCCCGACATGCTGCGCGTGCTGTTCACCCTCAAGGGCTCGATCGTCAAGCGCATCGCTTTGCGCTGCCTGATGGTCACCCTGCTGGCCGCACTGATCGTGCTCGTCGAGCGGCATTACCCGGCGTTGTTCTACCCGGTCAGCGCCACCCCGTTCACCCTGCTCGGGCTGTCACTGTCGATCTTCATGAGCTTTCGCAACAACGCCTGCTACGACCGTTGGTGGGAAGGACGCAAGGCCTGGGGGCGGATGATCATCGAAGTGCGTTCGTTCGTGCGTGAAAGCGTGGTGATCGAGGATGCCCAACTGCGCTCGACGATGTTGCGCAGCCTGTGCGGTTTTGCCCACGCCCTGAATGCCCGGCTGCGCAACGAGGACGAATTGCGCGCCGCCCGCCCCTGGCTGGCCGAGCAGGCGCCGCTGACCCCGCACAATCTGTGCAATGGCATCCTGCAGGACATCGGCGCGCAATGTTCGCGGCTGGCACAGCAGCAGCTGATCAGCGAGTTCCGTTACACCACCTTGGAACAGCGCCTGTCGGGCCTCTCGGAGGTGCAGGCCACCTGCGAGCGGATCAAGGGTACGCCGCTGCCATTCCCCTACACCCTGCTGCTGCACCGCACCATCTATATCTTCTGCCTGCTGCTGCCGTTCGCCCTGGCCGAACCGCTGGGCTGGCTGGCGCCGCTGTTCACCACCATCGTCAGCTACACCTTCTTCGGCCTGGATGCGATTGGCAACGAGCTGGAAGACCCGTTCGGCCGGGATGAGAACGACCTGCCGACCGATGCGCTGGTACGCACCCTCGAGCGTGATGTGCTGGCGGCGCTGGGGCACGAGCCTTTGCCGCCGGCATTGGAGCCGGTGGAACACGTGCTGAGTTGAGCCTTCAGCCCGCCACCCTCCAAGCTCGACCCAGCAAGCCGGTAATCACCTGACCAAGCGCAAGCCTGCCAGCACCACCGCGAACACCGCGATGCTCGCGGTATACAGCACCAGCGCCGGCAGCCCGAACACCAGCGCCAGCACTGCCAGCCACTTACCCAGGCGGCCCGCAACCAACTGGGCGACCAGCGCCAGCCCCAACGCGCTCCAGGCGATCACCTGGAAATGAATGCCCAACCCCAGCAGCGAGCGCACCTGGCACTGCCAGATCTCCCCCGGCTGCGAACACAAGCCGACCCACTGGGCCGCCTCCATCAAGCCATAACGCACGCCATAACTGGCGGCCAGCCACAGGGGCAGGAACAGCAGCAAGGCAATGAGCGGCCACGAACGGGACATCCGGTTCTCCAATAGCGGCAATCGAAAGCGTGAATGATCGCTCACGGGCCGATGTAAGGCAAAATCATGGCCCAGCGGCTATGTTGCACAACACAGACATTGCCGTGGACAACAACATCTGGTGCGACAAAGGTATGAACGGCAGGCAACTTTGCCGTGCCGACCATGGTCCTAGCCTGCGTACAAACTGCACGACCTTGCGTTTTTCTGGGGGACTACATGCTTCGATCTTTGCGCCTCGCCGCGCTGCTTGGCGGCCTGCTCATGGCTGCGGCCGCTTCGGCGCGGGATATCGATGCCGCGAGCTACGGCTACCCATTGACCAACCCGTTCGAGGCGACCATCGCCACCACGCCGCCTGAGCAGCGCCCGACGCTGCCCAGTGACGATGAGATCAACCAGGACGACTACAGCCTCACCCTGCGCCCGGAACGCGAGTTCACCCTGCCGGACAACTTCTGGTCAGTGAAGAAACTGCGCTACCGCCTGGCCAGGCAGGACCACGAGGCGCCGCTGATCTTCCTGATCGCCGGTACCGGCGCGCCCTACTTCAGCTCGATCAACGAATACCTGAAAAAACTGTTCTATCAGGCCGGCTACCACGTGGTGCAGCTGTCCTCGCCGACCAGCTACGACTTCATGAGCGCGGCCTCGCGCTTCGCCACGCCTGGCGTGAGCGCCGAAGATGCCAAGGACCTGTACCGGGTGATGCAGGCGGTCCGTGCCCAGCACCCGCGCCTGCCGGTCAGCGAGTACTACCTGACGGGCTACAGCCTGGGGGCGCTGGATGCAGCGTTCGTCAGCAAGCTGGACGAAACCCGGCGCAGCTTCAACTTCAAGCGCGTGCTGCTGCTCAACCCGCCGGTCAACCTGTACACCTCGATCAGCAACCTGGACAAACTGGTGCAGACCCGGGTCAAGGGCATCGACAAGAGCACCACGTTCTACGAACTGATGCTGGAAAAGCTCACCCGCTACTTCCAGGACAAGGGCTACATAGACCTCAACGAAGCCTTGCTGTACGACTTCCAGCAGTCGCGCCAGCACCTGTCCAACGAACAGATGGCCATGCTCATCGGCACCTCGTTCCGCTTCTCGGCAGCCGACATCGCCTTCACCTCCGACCTGATCAACCGCCGCGGCCTGATCATTCCGCCGAAGTACCCGATCACCGAAACCACCAGCCTCACGCCGTTCTTCAAGCGTGCCCTGCAGTGCGATTTCGACTGTTACCTGACCGAGCAGGTAATCCCCATGTGGCGCGCGCGCACCGACGGCAACAGCCTGCTGCAGCTGATCGACCAGGTCAGCCTGTACGCCCTCGCCGACTACCTGCACGACAGCCCGAAGATCGCCGTGATGCACAACGCCGACGACGTGATCCTCGGCCCCGGCGACATCGGTTTCCTGCGCCGGGTGTTCGGCGAGCGCCTGACCCTGTACCCCCATGGCGGCCACTGCGGCAACCTCAATTACCGCGTCAACAGCGACGCCATGCTGGAGTTCTTCCGTGGTTAACCGATTGCTGCTCGTCACCGCCCTGCTCGCCAGCAGCTGCGCCCTGGCCGAGGAAGTCGCGCCCCGGGCCAGCGTGGTCGAGGCCGACAAGGCCCCGGCCCTCACGGCAGAACCCGATGGGTTCATCGATCCGCTGCGCGAACTCAAGTTCAACCCGGGCCTGGACCAGCGCGAGTTCGAGCGCTCGACCCTGGCGGCGTTGAACATCTATGACCCGCTGGAAGCGATGAACCGGCGCATCTACCACTTCAACTACCGCTTCGACCAGTGGGTGTTCCTGCCGGTGGTCGATGGTTACCGCTACATCACCCCAAGCTTCGTGCGCACCGGGGTGAACAACTTCTTCAACAACCTGGGCGATGTGCCGAACCTGTTCAACAGCGTGTTCCAGCTCAAGGCCAAGCGCTCGGCGCAAATCACCGCGCGGCTGATGTTCAACACCCTCCTCGGTGTCGGCGGGCTGTGGGACCCGGCGACCAGCATGGGGCTACCGCGCCAGAGCGAGGACTTTGGCCAGACGCTTGGCTTCTATGGCGTACCGGAGGGGCCGTACATCATGCTGCCGATCCTGGGGCCGTCGAACCTGCGCGACACCACCGGGCTGGTGGTGGATTACGTGGGCGAGCAGGCGGTCAATTACCTGGACGTGCCGGAGTCTGCCGAAGAGCACCCGGAGATCACGCTGATGCGGGCCATCGACAAGCGCAACAGCACCAACTTCAGCTATGGCCAGACCAACTCGCCGTTCGAGTATGAAAAGCTGCGGTACGTGTACACCCAGGCGCGCAAGTTGCAGATAGCCGAGTGAGCATCATCGCGGGGGGGGCACACCCCCCCCCCCCATCCCCTGCTGGCGGGGTTCCCCCTCCCGCTT
>NZ_JBMOWQ010000181.1:0-6592 GCF_049310485.1 Pseudomonas sp. GZD-209 | reverse complement strand
AGTTAAGGCCAGCGTGCTGTTTGCCCCCCCCCCACCGTCGTTGTGGGGCCCCCCCCCCCCCCCCCCCGATGCTTTGTCAGATCCCCAGGAACTGGCACAACTCGCGCTTCTTGGCCAACGCATCCTTGCGCCCCAGCTCGATCAGCTCGCTGCAATAGCTCGCCTCGAACAGCAGGTAGCTGAGCACCCCTGCGCCACTGGTCCTGGTCGCCCCCGGCCCGCGCAGGAACAGCCGTAGCGCCGCCGGCAGGTCGCGCCGGTGCCGCGCGGCGATCTCGTCCAGCGGCTGGCTTGGCGCCACCACCAACACCTCGATCGGTGCCAACCCCAGGCGCCGCGCATCGAGGTGCGCTGGCAGCATGTGGCTGAGGTGGTTGAGGCGTTGCAGCAGCTCGATGTCGTCTTCGAGGCTGTCGATGAAGGTGCTGTTGAGCATGTGCCCGCCGATCTGCGCCAGGCTCGGCTGCTGGCCGCTGAACACCCGCTGGGTGGGTAACGGCGGCGCCGGGCGCTGGGGGTTGCCACTGACGCCCACCACCAGCACGCGGCTGGCCCCCAGGTGCAGGGCCGGGCTGATCGGCGCCGACTGACGTACCGCACCGTCGCCAAAAAACTCCTCGCCCAGCCGCACCGGGGCGAACAGCAACGGGATGGCGGAGCTGGCCAGCAGATGGTCGATGGTCAGCGGCGTGGGCATGCCGATACGCCGGTGGCGCAGCCAGGGCTCGATGGTGTCGCGGCCCTGATAGAAGGTCACCGCCTGGCCGGACTCATAACCGAAGGCGGTCACGGCGATGGCGCGCAACTGGTTGGCGGCCAGGGAATGGGCAATGCCGTCCAGGTCCAGGTGCTGGTGCAGCAGTTTGCGCAACGGGCGGCTGTCGAGCAGTGCCACCGGCACCTGGCCGCCCAGGCCCAGCAGGCTGTGGCCGACGAAACGGCTGGCCTGGCGGATCACCCCGGGCCAGTCGCTGCGCAGTACCAGGTGGCTGCGAAAGTTTTGCCAGAAGGCGGTCAGGTGCTGCACCGATTCGGCGAAGCGGGTGGCGCCGCTGGCCAGCTTGACCGCGTTGATGGCGCCGGCGGAGGTGCCGACGATCACCGGGAACGGGTTGGCCGCGCCGGGCGGCAGCAGTTCGGCGATGCCGGCGAGCACGCCGACCTGGTAGGCGGCGCGGGCGCCGCCGCCGGAGAGGATCAGGCCGGTGGTGGGGGTCATGGTTCCTTCCTGGAGTCGCTATCGCGGGGCAAGCCCGCTCCCACGCTCTGGGCTGCCCCCAAAAAGTTGGAAATCAATCCAACTCTTGGGCGCAGTCCAGAGCGTGGGAGCGGGCTTGCCCCGCGATGCTCTGTCATTTTTTCTTCTTGTCGTACAGCCGCGGCTCGCCCTCAGGCCGCGACTTGAACCGCCGGTGCGCCCACAGGTATTGCTCCGGGCACTCGCGCAACACACCTTCGACCCACTGGTTGATGCGCAGGCAGTCAGCCTCTTCGGTCTCCCCCGGGAAGCCTTCGAGCGGCGGGTGCACCACCAGGCGGTAGCCGCTGCCATCTTCCAGGCGCTTCTGGGTGAAGGGGATCACCCGGGCCTTGCCCAGGCGGGCGAACTTGCTGGTGGCGGTAACGGTGGCGGCCGGGATGCCGAACAGCGGCACGAAGATGCTCTGCTTCATGCCGTAGTCCTGGTCGGGCGCATACCAGATCGCCCGGCCCTTGCGCAGCAGCTTGAGCATGCCGCGCACATCGTCGCGCTCCACCGCCAGCGAATCGAGGTTGTGGCGCTCGCGGCCACGGCGCTGGATGAAGTCGAACACCGGATTGCCGTGCTCGCGGTACATGCCGTCGATGGTGTGAACCTGGCCCAGCAGCGCGGCGCCGATCTCCAGGGTGGTGAAGTGCACGGCCATGAGGATCGCCCCCTCCCCTTCACGCTGGGCAGCCTGCAGGTGTTCGATGCCTTCGATGTGCGCCAGGCGGGCCAGGCGAGCCTGTGGCCACCACCAGCTCATGGCCATTTCGAAGAAGGCGATGCCGGTGGAGGCGAAATTTTCCTTGAGCAGGCGCTGCCGTTCGTCGCTGGAAAGCTCGGGGAAACACAATTCAAGGTTACGCGCGGCAATGCGGCGGCGTTCGCCGGCCGCCCGGTACATCAGCGCACCGAGAACGCGGCCGAGCCCGAGCAGGGCGCGGTAAGGCAACTGGGCGACCAGCCACAACAGGCCCAGGCCAAGCCAAAGGGCCCAGAATCGCGGGTGGAGAAATTGGCGGCGAAAACGCGGGCGTTCCATTGAAGCTTCCGGCAAGACAAGGGCCGGGCATTCTACATCGGTTGCGGGCAATCGGTCTTATCGCTATAAGTCAGGGCACTTTTCTCGCAACAAGCCGTCTATGCAGACCATGAGCCCTAACCAGACACCCGACAACGCCCCCGTGTTCCAGCTCAAGGGCAGCATGCTTGCCATCACCGTGCTGGAACTGGCGCGCAACGACCTCGAATCCCTCGACCGCCAGCTGGCGGCGAAGGTGGCGCAGGCGCCGAACTTCTTCAGCAACACGCCGCTGGTGCTGGCGCTGGACAAGCTGCCCCCTGACGAGGGCGCCATCGACCTGCCCGGGCTGATGCGCGTCTGCCGCCATCATGGCCTGCGCACCCTGGCGATCCGCGCCAACCGCATCGAGGACATCGCCGCGGCGATCGCCATCGACCTGCCGGTGCTGCCGCCTTCCGGTGCCCGCGAGCGCCCGCTGGAGCCGGAGCCGGAGGTCAAACCCGCCGAACCTGCACCGCCACCGGCGCCAGCCGAACCCGAAGTGCGCCCGACGCGCATCATCACCACGACGGTGCGCGGCGGCCAGCAGATCTATGCTCAGGGTGGCGACCTGGTGGTCACCGGCTCCGTCAGCCCGGGCGCGGAACTTCTTGCCGATGGCAACATCCATGTGTACGGCGCCATGCGCGGCCGGGCCCTGGCGGGGATCAAGGGCAATACCAAGGCGCGCATCTTCTGCCAGCAGATGACCGCAGAAATGGTCTCCATCGCCGGCCAGTACAAAGTTTGCGAAGACCTGCGCCGCGACCCGCTGTGGGGCTCGGGCGTACAGGTCAGCCTGTCCGGTGACGTGTTGAACATCACCCGTCTTTAACGGATACTTGCCGGCATTTTTAGCGCAACTTTTTACCGTTGCCGTTTTTTTGTATTTGCAGGGACGCCTGTCCCGATTATTTAGGGGTGAAACACCTTGGCCAAGATTCTCGTGGTTACTTCCGGCAAGGGGGGTGTGGGCAAGACCACCACCAGCGCCGCTATCGGTACCGGCCTCGCACTGCGTGGGCACAAGACTGTCATCGTCGACTTCGACGTCGGCCTGCGTAACCTCGACCTGATCATGGGCTGCGAACGCCGCGTGGTGTACGACTTCGTCAACGTGGTCAACGGCGAAGCCAACCTGCAACAGGCCCTGATCAAGGACAAGCGCCTCGAGAACCTGTACGTGCTGGCCGCCAGCCAGACCCGCGACAAGGACGCGCTGACCAAGGAAGGCGTGGAAAAGGTGCTGATGGAGCTCAAGGAGCAGTTCGAGTTCGTCGTCTGCGACTCGCCGGCCGGTATCGAAAAAGGCGCGCACCTGGCGATGTACTTCGCCGACGAAGCCATCGTCGTGACCAACCCGGAAGTCTCCTCGGTACGTGACTCCGACCGCATGATCGGCCTGCTGTCGAGCAAGTCGCGCCGCGCGGAACAAGGTGACGACCCGATCAAGGAACACCTGCTGATCACCCGCTACCACCCAGAGCGTGTCGAGAAGGGCGAAATGCTGGGCGTCGAAGACGTCAAGGAAATCCTCTCGGTCGAACTGCTGGGTGTCATTCCCGAATCCCAGGCCGTGCTCAAGGCGTCCAACCAGGGCATCCCGGTCATCCTCGATGACCAGAGCGATGCCGGCCAGGCGTACAGTGACACCGTCGACCGCCTGCTGGGCAAGCCCAAGCCACTGCGGTTCATCGAAGTGCCGAAGCAAGGATTCTTCGCACGCCTGTTTGGAGGCAAGTAAACCATGAACCTTTTTGACTTCTTTCGTGGCAGACAGAAACAGAGCAGCGCGTCGGTAGCGAAAGAGCGTCTACAGATCATCGTGGCGCACGAGCGTGGCCAGCGCAGCACCCCGGACTACCTGCCTGCCCTGCAGAAGGAGCTGGTCGAGGTGATTCGCAAGTACGTCAACATCGGCAATGATGACGTGCAGATCGAACTGGAAAACCAGGGCAGTTGCTCGATTCTGGAACTGAACATCACCCTGCCTGATCGCTGAGCCTTCAGCAGCCCCAGGTATACTTTTGGGGACTTCTGCCCCCCCGGGATTACCTTCTGCCTCGATGGTGGCCCACCCCCGCTCCCACAATGCTTTGCAGAGAACGCCCGAACATGCCGCTGTCGAACATCCAGATCCTTCACGAAGACGCCGCCATCCTGGTGATCAACAAGCCGACCCTGCTGCTGTCGGTGCCGGGCCGTGCCGATGACAACAAGGACTGCCTGATCACCCGCCTGCAGGAAAACGGCTACCCCGACGCGCTGATCGTCCACCGCCTGGACTGGGAAACCTCGGGGATCATCCTGCTGGCCCGTGACGCCGACAGCCACCGCGAACTGTCGCGCCAGTTCCACGACCGCGAGACGGAAAAGGCCTACACCGCGCTGTGCTGGGGCCAACCGCAGCTGGACAGCGGCAGTATCGACCTGCCGCTGCGCTACGACCCGCCGACCAAACCGCGCCACGTGGTCGACCATGAGCAAGGCAAGCACGCCCTGACCTTCTGGCGCATCGTCGAACGCTGCGGCGATTATTGCCGGGTCGAGCTGACACCGATCACCGGGCGCTCGCACCAGTTGCGCGTGCACATGCTGTCGATCGGCCATCCGCTGCTGGGGGACCGCCTGTATGCCAACCCTGAGGCGCTGGCCGCCCATGAGCGGCTGTGCCTGCATGCCTCGATGCTGAGCTTTACCCACCCGATGTCCGGGCAGCGGTTGAAATTCGAGTGCCCGGCGCCGTTCTGAATTCATGTGGCTGCACCGGCCTCATCGCCGGCAAGCCAGCTCCCACAGGGTGCATCGAACGCTGTGGGAGCGGGTTTACCCGCGAAAGGGTCGACACAATTTGTCGAGCAATTACGCTAAACTCGCGCCACTGCTGTCTGGAGTGACATATGCGCGATGCCCTGAACGCCGGCCTGATTGAATTCCTCAAGGCCTCCCCGACGCCCTTCCATGCCACCGCAAGCCTCGTGCAGCGCCTCGAAGCCGCTGGCTTCCAGCACCTGGACGAACGCGACAGCTGGGCCACGGTGCCTGGCGGGCGCTACTACCTGACCCGCAACGACTCCTCGATCATCGCCATCAAGCTCGGCAAGCACTCGCCGCTGATGAGCGGCATCCGCATGGTCGGCGCCCACACCGACAGCCCGTGCCTGCGGGTCAAGCCGCAACCCGAACTGCAGCGCCAGGGCTTCTTGCAGTTGGGCGTCGAAGTCTATGGCGGCGCCCTGCTCGCCCCGTGGTTCGACCGCGACCTGTCGCTGGCCGGGCGGGTCACCTTCCGCCGTGACGGCAAGGTCGAAAGCCAGCTGATCGACTTCAAGCTGCCGATCGCGGTGATCCCCAACCTGGCGATCCACCTCAACCGCACCGCCAACGAAGGCTGGATGATCAACCCGCAGACCGAACTGCCGCCGATCCTGGCCCAGGTGGCAGGCGACGAGCGCATCGACTTCCGCGCGCTGCTCACCGAGCAACTGGCCCGCGAGCACGACCTCAACGCCGACGTGGTGCTCGATTACGAGTTGAGCTTCTACGACACCCAGGACGCGGCACTGATCGGCCTGAACGGCGACTTCATCGCCGGCGCCCGCCTGGACAACCTGCTGTCGTGCTATGCCGGGTTGCAGGCGCTGCTGAGTGCCGACAGCGACGAAACCTGCCTGCTGGTGTGCAACGACCACGAAGAAGTCGGCTCTTGCTCGGCCTGCGGCGCCGACGGCCCGATGCTCGAACAGACCCTGCAGCGCCTGTTGCCCGAAGGTGACGCCTACGTGCGCACCGTGCAGCGCTCGCTGATGATCTCGGCCGACAACGCCCACGGCGTGCACCCCAACTACGCCGACAAGCACGACGGCAACCACGGGCCCAAGCTCAACGCAGGCCCGGTGATCAAGGTCAACAACAACCAGCGCTACGCCACCAACAGCGAAACCGCCGGGTTCTTCCGCCACCTGTGCATGGCCGAGGAAGTGCCGGTGCAGAGCTTCGTGGTACGCAGCGACATGGGCTGCGGCTCGACCATCGGCCCGATCACCGCCGGCAACCTGGGCGTGCGCACGGTCGACATCGGCCTGCCGACCTTTGCCATGCACTCGATCCGCGAGCTGTGCGGCAGCCATGACCTGGCGCACCTGGTGAAGGTGCTCACTGCCTTCTACCGCAGCCGCGAACTGCCCTGAGCCTGTCCCGGCCTAATCGCGGGGCAAGCCCGCTCCCACGACATGGACTGCCCCTGGAATTGGAGTAGTGTCCAGTAGCGTGGGAGCGGGCTT
>NZ_JBMOWQ010000180.1:0-4875 GCF_049310485.1 Pseudomonas sp. GZD-209 | reverse complement strand
CCCCTCTAACACCCCCCCGCCCCAAATTCCACCTCCGGACCCCCCGACCCTATTCCCCCCCCCCCCCCCCCCCCCCCCCCCCCCCGACAGGGTCCACCACCTGCCCCCGGTCAATCCGCCTCGCTGGCAAAGCGCTATGCTTGATACATGGCCCATCAAGCACAAGGATTGCCGCACCATGTCCCCGTTCCTGTCGCTGTTCATCCCGGTATTCGGGTTTCTCATGCTGCTGACCATCGGCTTCAGCCTGCGCGAGCGCAATATCGGCGTGCTGATGATGTGGATCGGCACCTTGGGCATCTTCGGCCTGACCTGCTGGAAGATCCTGGAGAAACTGCCCACATAAACCTCTACACTCGGTCAATCGTTTGACCTGAGGTAGATTTCCCGGTGCCTGCCCTCCTGCGTTGCCTGTTCCTGCTGTTTCTCCTGTTCGTCACCCCGGTGCAGGCCGCCGGCCTGCCGAGCCTGCTTGGCTCCAGCACGCCCGCCCAGCCCGAGGCCACGGAGCCGCTGGGCAAGTCGCTGGACGAGGTGATCAAGAACCTGGAAAACGACCAGCAGCGCGCCAAGCTGTTGGCTGACCTGAAAAAGCTGCGCGACGCCAGCAAACAATCGCAACCCACCGTCGAACAAGGCGTGCTCGGCCTGATCGGCGGCGCCCTGCACGACTTCGAAAAGCAGTTCAGCGGTGACGCCAGCCCGTTCAACCGCTGGGCGCAGGAAATCAGCCAGGCCCAGGAAGAACTCACCGCGCTGATGGTGCCGGTGCACCAATGGCCGGCCATTCTCTTCGGTTTCGCGGCGGTCATCGCCGTATGGAGCCTGCTGGCCTACGCCTTCAACTGGATCGGCCACCGGGTGCGGGTGCGCTTCGGCCTTACCGAGGAACTACCGCAGCACCCACGCACCTGGGACCTGGTCCGCTTTGCCCTGCGCAAGCTCGGGCCGTGGCTGGTGGCGCTGGTGTTCACCGTCTACCTGAGCTTCGCCCTGCCACCGTCGCTGGGTAAATCCATGGCCATGGTGCTGGCGTATGCGCTGGTGGTCGGCACGCTGTTTTCGGCAATCTGCGTGATCGCCTTCTCGCTGCTCGACGGCCCGCACCGCCACCGCGCCCTGCACATCCTGCGCCACCAGGCGTTTCGCCCGCTGTGGCTGATCGGCAGTTTCGCCGCGTTCGGCGAGGCGATGAGCGACCCACGCCTGACTACCGCCCTGGGCAGCCATCTGGCCCATGGCCTGGCCACCCTGGCCAACGTCTTCGCCGCGCTATGCACCGGGCTGTTCATCCTGCGCTTCCGACGCCCGATCGCCCATCTGATCCGCAACCAGCCGCTGAGCCGGCGCCTGACCCGACGCACCCTCAGCGACACCATCGAGATCCTCGGCAGTTTCTGGTTCATCCCGGCGCTGCTGCTGGTAGCGGTTTCGCTGTTCGCCACCTTCGTGTCCGCCGGCGACACCAGCACCGCCCTGCGGCAATCGCTGATGTGCACGGTGCTGGTGGTGGTGTGCATGGTGCTCAACGGCCTGGTGCGCCGCCACGCCGCCAACCCCAAGCGCGCCAACAAACGCCAGGCGGTGTACACCGAGCGGTTGCGCAACTTCGGCTATGCCCTGGTGCACCTGTTCATCTGGCTGGCCTTCCTCGAGTTGGGATTGCGCGTGTGGGGCCTGTCGATGATCGACTTCGCCGAAGGCGACGGCCACGAAATCAGCCTGCGCCTGCTGGGCCTGGCAGGCACCCTGATCGTCGCCTGGCTGGTGTGGATCCTGGCCGACACCGCCGTGCACCACTCCCTGGTGCGCTCGCGCCGGGGCCAGGCCAACGCCCGCGCACAAACCATGATGCCGCTGATCCGCAACGTGATGTTCGTGGCGATCTTCATCATCGCGGTGATCGTCGCCCTGGCCAACATGGGCATGAACGTCACGCCGCTGCTGGCCGGTGCCGGGGTCATTGGCCTGGCCATCGGTTTCGGCGCCCAGTCGCTGGTGGCCGACCTGATCACCGGGCTGTTCATCATCATCGAGGACTCGCTGGCCATCGATGACTATGTGGATGTCGGCGGCCACCTCGGCACTGTGGAAGGCCTGACCATCCGCACCGTGCGCCTGCGCGACATCGACGGCATCGTGCATACCATCCCGTTCAGCGAGATCAAGAGCATCAAGAACTACTCGCGCGAGTTCGGCTACGCCATCTTCCGTGTGGCGATCCCCCACAACATGAACATCGACCAGGCCATCACATTGGTCCGCGAGGTTGGCCAGAAGCTGCGCAGCGACCCGTTGATGCGCCGTAACATCTGGTCGCCGCTGGAGCTGCAGGGGGTGGAGAGTTTCGAGTCGGGTTCGGCGATCTTGCGGGCGCGGTTCAAGACTGCGCCGATCAAGCAGTGGGAGGTTTCGCGGGCGTTCAACCTGGCGTTGAAGCGCCAGCTGGACGAAGCGGGGCTGGACCTGGCGACGCCGCGGTTGTCGGTGCAGGTGGTGACGGCCGGGGGTGGGGCAATGGCTGAAAGCAACGTTACCAGCTAGATCGCTTCGCGGGGCAAGCCCGCTCCCACGCTGCCGTCATGCTCACCACTGTGGACTGCCCCAAGAAGTTGGACACCAACCCAACCCTTGGGGGCAATCCACTACGTGGGAGCGGGCTTGCCCCGCGATGTTCACTTTATCCCGCCTCGGCGCGGATGCGGATCGCATCATGCCGCCAATACTCCAGGTCGCAATCGATCAGATGCCCGCGCTGGTCGCTGTTGACCCGGGTGATATGCAACCCCGGGCTGCCCGCTGACACTTTCAGCGCACTGGCGGCCTCCACCGGCAAGGCGGTCGGCAGGATCTCGAAACACACCTGGCCGTACTGAATGCCGTATTCCCGGCCATAAATCTCGGTCAGCGACTGCGCCAGGTCCTGTTCGAGAATCCCAGGGAAGTAGCTCGGGTTGAGGTAATGCTCGGCATACAGCACCGCCCGCCCGTCGATCCGCCGTAAACGACAGATCCGCACCACGCTGGACAACGCCGGCAGGCGCAAGCGTGCGCAGATGGCCGCCGGGGCCGGCTGCAGCCGCGCCGACAACAGCTCGGTGCTGGGCAGCCGCCCCTGGTCCCGCACCATCGCATGGAAGTGGCTACGCTCGATCAGGTCGTAGGTCAGCCGCTCGGGTGCAACGAACCAGCCACGCCGCTCCTCGCGGTAGATCAGGCCCTGGGCCTCCAGCTGCACCAGTGCCTCGCGCAGGGTGATGCGCGTGGTGTCGAACACCTCGCTGAGCTTGCGTTCGGCCGGCAGTTTGCCGCCCGGCGCCAGCAGGCCGTGTTCGATCTGCTCCTGCAGGGCATGGCAGATGGCTGTTACCGCACGCGGTGGCGTCGCTTGCATCAAAGGTTACCTATCTGGACTAGTCCAGCCCCAGAACAGGGCATATGGAGCGTAGTGCAAGCCTAGTCACGGCTGATGAACATCCTGTGACAAAGGCTTTTAGCGGGACTTGCCAGAACCGGGCCAGCCCGCGTGAATCAAGGCTTTCGATCTGGTCTACGCTGTATTGCCAAGGCTTGCGGCGCACTCTTCAGGCCCGCCCCTTACATCAAACTGTCACGCAACCGGCCTACCTTGGCTCAAGGTTTGCTGACCTAGACCAACGGTTGGCAGGCACCGCTTCATCACATAACAACGATTGCAAGGCACCCACCCAAGGAGCTTCGGATGAAAAAGTTGTTCATGGCGTCACTGCTCGGTTCGGCCATCGCGTTCTGCACCACGGCCATGGCCGAAGACCTCAAGGCCCTGGAAGATGCCGCCCGCAAGGAAGGCACGGTCAACAGCGTGGGCATGCCCGATGCCTGGGCCAACTGGAAAGGCACCTGGGAAGACCTGGCGAGCAAATACGGCCTCAAGCACAGCGACACCGACATGAGCTCGGCCCAGGAAGTGGCCAAGTTCGACGCCGAGAAGGACAACGCCAGCGCCGACATTGGCGACGTGGGTGCCGCCTTCGGCCCGATCGCAGTGACCAAGGGCGTGACCCAGCCCTACAAGCCAAGCACCTGGGAGCAGGTTCCGTCCTGGGCCAAGGACCAGGACGGCCACTGGGCGCTGGCCTATACCGGCACCATCGCCTTCATCATCAACAAGGACCTGGTCAAGGAAGGCGAGCGCCCCACCAGCTGGCACGACCTGGAAAAGGGCAAGTACAAGGTCGCCATCGGTGACGTCGGCACCGCCGCCCAGGCCGCCAACGGCGTGCTGGCCGCCGCCATCGCCTACAGGGGCGACGAGAAGAACATCGAGCCGGGCCTGCAGCTGTTCACCAAGCTGGCCCAGCAGAAGCGCCTGTCGCTGGCCAACCCGACGATCCAGACCATCGAGAAGGGCGAGATCGAAGTCGGCGTGGTGTGGGACTTCAACGGCCTGAGCTACCGCGACCAGATCGACCCGAAGCGTTTCGAGGTACTGATCCCATCGGATGGTTCGGTCACTTCCGGCTACACCACCATCATCAACAAGTACGCCAAGCACCCGAACGCGGCGAAGCTGACGCGTGAGTACATCTTCAGCGATGCCGGGCAGATCAACCTGGCCAAGGGCCACGCCCGGCCGATCCGTGCCGAGCACCTGAAACTGCCGGCTGACGTACAGGCCAAGCTGCTGCCCAACGAGCAGTACAAGGCCGCCCAGCCGATCAAGGATGCCGCGGCCTGGGAAGCGACCTCCAAGGCCCTGCCGCAGAAGTGGCAGGAGCAGGTGATTATCGAGATGGAATAAGCGCTGTCAAACCTGTGGGAGCGGGCTTGCCCCGCGATGGCATCAGCCGCGACGGCGCCGTAGCCTGAGCGAGCGCATCGCGGGCCCGCGATGCG
>NZ_JBMOWQ010000179.1:0-15759 GCF_049310485.1 Pseudomonas sp. GZD-209 | reverse complement strand
GTCCGCTGCTGTCCTCCTCCCCCTCCCCTCCCCCCCCCCCCTCCCCCCCCCCCCCCCCCCCCCCCCCCCCCCCCCCCCCCCCCCCCCCCCCCCCCCCCCCCCCCCCGAGGCCCTGTATCCCTTGGGAGCGAACATGCAACACAACGTCATCCTGGTCCTGCTCGACGGCCTCAACCATCAGGTCGCCCACCACGCCATGGGCCACCTGCACGCCTACGTCGAGGCCGACCGCGCCGCGCTGTACCGCGTGGAATGTGAACTGCCGTCGCTGTCGCGACCGCTCTACGAATGCATCCTCACCGGCGTGCCGCCGATCGACAGCGGCATCGTGCACAACAACGTCAACCGCCTGTCCAACCAGCGCAGCGTGTTCCACTACGCCCGCGAGGCCGGGCTGGGCACTGCGGCGGCGGCCTACCACTGGATGAGTGAGCTGTACAACCGCTCGCCGTTCGACCCGCTGCGCGACCGCCACACCCACGCGCCCAAGCTGCCGATCCAGCACGGCCTGTTCTACTACGCCGACCACTACCCCGATTCGCACCTGCTGGCCGACGCCGAATACCTGCGCCGGCGCCATGCACCGAACTTCCTGCTGGTGCACCCGATGAACATCGACGACGCCGGCCACCGTCATGGCCTGGACAGCAGCCAGTACCGCAACGCCGCGCGCAGCGCCGACATTCTGCTGGCCGACTACCTGCCGCGCTGGCTGGAAGAGGGCTATCAGGTACTGGTCACCGCCGACCACGGCATGAACAACGACCGCTCGCACAATGGCCTGCTGGCCGAGGAGCGCGAGGTGCCGCTGTTCGTCTTTGGTGACGGGTTCAGCCTGGACCCTGCGGCCAAACCGCTGCAGACCGAGCTGTGCGGCACGATCTGCGAGCTGCTCGGTGCTGCGCACGACAAGACCGTCTGCCGGGAGCTGCTCAAGTGAATGCAAGCCCCCGTGGCCGCTACCTGGCCCTGCTCTGCCTGCTGCCGTTCGCCGTGTTCTTCATCATCTTCCAGATTGCCCCGCTGGCCTGGGTGGCGATCAACAGCCTGCAAAGCGAAAGCGGCTGGGGCCTGGCCAACTTCAGCAAGGTGTTCGCCTCGAAGTTCTACCTGCAGGCGCTGCAACGCAGCCTGGAGATCAGCTTCTGGTCGAGCCTGTTCGGCATTGTCATCGCCACCCTGGGCGCCTACTCGCTGCGCCAGGTCGATTCGAAACTGCGCGACTTCGTCAGCGCCTTCGCCAACATGACCAGCAACTTTTCCGGGGTGCCGCTGGCGTTCGCCTTCATCATCCTGCTGGGCTTCAACGGCGCACTGACCTTGCTGCTCAAGCAGATGGGCCTGCTCGGTGACTTCAGCATCTACTCCAAGACCGGGCTGATCCTGGTGTACACCTACTTCCAGATCCCGCTGGGGGTGCTGCTGCTCTACCCGGCCTTCGACGCCCTGCGCGAAGACTGGCGCGAATCCGCGGCGTTGCTGGGGGCCAACCACTGGCAGTTCTGGCGGCATATCGGCCTGCCGGTGCTCACCCCTGCCCTGCTCGGCACCTTCGTCATCCTGCTGGCCAACGCCCTGGGCGCCTACGCCACGGTCTACGCCCTGACCACCGGCAACTTCAACGTGCTGCCGATCCGCATCGCCGGCCTGGTAGCCGGCGACATCAGCCTCGACCCGAACCTGGCCAGCGCCCTGGCCATGGTGCTGGTGGGGCTGATGACCCTGGTCACGGTGGTCCATCAATGGCTGCTCAAGAGGAGCTACCATGCGCGCTGAAAAAACCTCCGGCGGGCTCTACCACAAGCTGGTGGTCTACCTGCTGTTCCTGATCCTGCTGCTGCCGCTGGCCGGCACCCTGCTCTACTCCCTGGCCACCAGCTGGTCGGCAACCCTGTTGCCCAGCGGCCTGACCTTCAAGTGGTACATCGCGCTGTGGAGCGAGCCGCGCTTTCTCGCCGCCTTCGGCCAGTCGCTGCTGGTGTGCGTGGGTGCGCTGCTGCTGTCGGTGGTGCTGATCCTGCCGCTGTTGTTCGTGGTGCACTACCACTTCCCCCGGCTCGACGCACTGATGAACGTGCTGATCCTGCTGCCGTTCGCGGTGCCGCCGGTGGTGTCGGCGGTGGGCTTGCTGCAGCTGTACGGCAGCGGGCCGATGGCCATGGTCGGTACGCCGTGGATCCTGATCGGCTGCTACTTCACCGTCGCCCTGCCGTTCATGTACCGGGCCATCACCAACAACCTGCAGGCGATCAATCTGCGCGATCTGATGGACGCCGCCCAACTGCTGGGGGCGAGCACCTGGCAGGCCGCGTTCCTGGTGGTGCTGCCCAACCTGCGCAAGGGCCTGATGGTGGCGTTGCTGCTGTCGTTTTCGTTCCTGTTCGGCGAGTTCGTGTTCGCCAACTTGCTGGTAGGCACCCGCTACGAGACCTTGCAGGTGTACCTGAACAACATGCGCAACAGCAGCGGCCACTTCAACAGCGCGCTGGTGATCTCCTATTTCGCCTTCGTGCTGGTGCTGACCTGGGTCGCCAACCGTTTGAACAAGGACAAGACCTGACATGAGCTTCGTCAGCGTACAGAAACTGCAAAAGAGCTACGCCGGCAGCCCGGTGTTCGAAAACATCGACTGCCAGATCGAGCGCGGCGAGTTCGTCACCCTGCTCGGCCCCTCGGGCTGCGGCAAGTCCACCCTGCTGCGTTGCATCGCCGGGCTGACGCCGGTGGACAGCGGCCATATCCTCCTCGACGGCCACGACATCGTGCCGCTCAGCCCGCAGAAACGCGGGATCGGCATGGTGTTCCAGAGCTACGCGCTGTTCCCCAACATGACCGTGGAGCAGAACGTCGCCTTTGGCCTGCGCATGCAGAAGGTCAAGGCCGAAGAAAGCCAGGCACGGGTGCGCGAAGTGCTCGACCTGGTCGAGCTGGGCAGCTTCGCCGGGCGCTACCCGCACCAGTTGTCCGGCGGCCAGTGCCAGCGCGTGGCGCTGGCCCGCTCGCTGGTCACCCGCCCGCGCCTGCTGCTGCTCGACGAGCCGCTGTCGGCGCTGGATGCACGCATTCGCAAGCACCTGCGCGAGCAGATCCGCGCGATCCAGCGCGAGCTGGGGTTGACCACCATCTTCGTCACCCACGACCAGGAGGAGGCGCTGACCATGTCGGACCGCATCGTCCTGATGAACCAGGGGCGCATCGTCCAGAGCGGCGATGCCGAAACCCTCTACACCGCGCCCGTCGACCTGTTCGCCGCGGGCTTCATCGGCAACTACAACCTGCTCGATGCCGACAGCGCCAGCCGCCTGCTGCAGCGCCCGGTGGCCAGCCGCCTGGCGATCCGCCCGGAGTCCATCACCCTGGGCGTGAACGGCGAGCTGGACGGCGAGGTACGCAGCCACAGCCTGCTCGGCAATGTCATCCGCTACCGCGTGCAAGTGCGCGGCGTGGAGCTGGTGGTGGACGTGCTCAACCGCTCGGCGGCCGACCTGCACGCCGACGGGCAGCGTGTATCCTTGTCGATCGACCCCACGGCGCTACGGGAAGTGGCCTAAGGAGATTCAACCCATGGCATTGGCAATTTTCGATCTGGACGAAACCCTGATCCACGGCGACTGCGCGTCGCTGTGGAGCGAACAGATGGCCCGGCTGGGCTGGGTCGACGGCAAGGCGTTCCTCAAGCGCGACCATGAACTGATGGAGGCCTACGGCAAGGGCCACCTGGCTATGGAGGACTACATGGCGTTCAGCCTGGAGCCGATCGCCGGGCGCACCCTGGAAGAGGTCGAGCACCTGGTCGAGCCGTGGGTCGAGGACGTGATCGAGCCGATCATCTATGGCGATGCCTGCCGTTGCATCGCCGAGCACCGCAAGCGTGGCGACCGCATCCTGATCATTTCCGCGAGCGGTACGCACCTGGTGGGGCCGATTGCGGCGCGGCTGGGGGTGGACGAATACCTGGCCATCGAGCTGGAAGCGGTCAACGGGGTGTTCACCGGCAAGACCCATGGTGTGCTGACCTACCGCGAAGGCAAGATCACCCGTTTGCTGGAGTGGCTGGACCAGGAGCAGGAGAACCTGGAGGGGGCGAGTTTCTATTCCGATTCGCGCAACGACTTGCCGTTGTTGCTGAAGGTGGATCATCCGTATGTGGTGAACCCGGATGCGGTGTTGCGTGAGCATGCGCTGGTCAATGGCTGGCCGGTGTTG
Source organism: Pseudomonas sp. GZD-209 (assembly GCF_049310485.1). Classification (NCBI taxonomy): domain Bacteria; kingdom Pseudomonadati; phylum Pseudomonadota; class Gammaproteobacteria; order Pseudomonadales; family Pseudomonadaceae; genus Pseudomonas; species Pseudomonas sp. GZD-209. Next base: position 11,553 of record NZ_JBMOWQ010000179.1, on the reverse strand, counting down.
AGCTGGACCTGACGTTAGGCTCTGTACGAAAAGTCTTGTGGGAGCGGGCTTGCCCCGCGATAGAGTGCAAAGCGCTCCTTTACCCGATATCAAATAGTGTCAAAAATGCCGCAAATTCAGGCTTTGCTGCCGCGTTGCGGCAGATCGCGGGGCAAGCCCGCTCCCACAACAATGGATGACCACACTTTTCGTACAAAACCTAGCACCTGTTCTGACCCATTCGCGGGTGAACCCGCTCCCACAGAATCATCACAGATTCAAAAACTGTGGACCCCTGTGGGAGCGGCGGTTCGCCGCTGCGATTCACCCGCGAAGAGGCCGAACCTGGTTACACCAGGCTCGAATCGATCACCAGCACCAGCTTGCCCGACACCTGGTTGCTCTCGAGCTCGGCATAGGCCGCCTCGGCAAACTCCACCGGATAGGTATCGACCAGTTGCGGCGACAAGCGCCCCTGCGCGAACAGCGGCCACACCTGCTGCCCCAGCTCGCGCAGCAGCTCAGCCTTGAACCCGTCATCGCGGTTACGCAGCGTCGACCCGGTGACCTGCAGACGCTTCCCCAGCACCAGCGCCAGGTCCAGCTCGACCTTGCGCCCGCCCATCAGGCCGATGATCACCCAGCGCCCATCGCGGGCCAGCAGCTTGAGGTTGAGCGGCCCGTAGCTGGCACCGACCGGGTCGAGGATCACATCGAACGGCCCGAGCTGCTCCAGCGCGTCGAGGTTGGCGTTGCGCACCACACCGCCCGCCGCCCCCAGGTCCTGGCAGTAGGCCAGGCGCTCGTCAGAGCCGACACTGACCCAGACCGGGTTGCCGAAGGCCTTGCACAGCTGGATCGCCGCCGAACCTACGCCGCTGGCGCCAGCATGCACCAGCACCTTCTCGCCAGCCTTGAGGCCACCCAGCTGGAAGATGTTCAGCCAGGCCGTGGCGTACACCTCGGGGATCGCCGCTGCTTCGTGCAGGCTCAGGCCTTCGGGCACCGGCAGCACGTGGCGGGCATCGACCACCACCTCTTCGGCCATGCCGCCACCGGCCAGCAGGGCGCAGACCCGGTCACCAACGCGCCAGTCGGCGCCGGCGCCGACCTCTTCGATGATGCCGGCGCACTCCAGGCCCATATAAGGGCTGGCACCCGGCGGCGGTGGATAAAGGCCGGCCTTTTGCAGCAGGTCGGCGCGGTTCAGCCCCGCAGCGGCCACTCGAATGCGCACCTGCCCTGCGTCACAGGCCGGGCGTTCGGCCTCGACCCAGGCCACATGTCCGTCAACGCCTTGCAATGCCTTCACAGTGCCTCCATAGTTGAATCATATGACTGAGCCTGGGATCACCATCCCAGGCTTTTTGCAGTATTTTCCCGGTTTCATGGAACCGGCGAACGGAAAAGACGGCCTACTATGCGTGATCAATTGCCTACACGTCGAATCAGCATGAAGCATTTCCTCCCCAGCACCGCCCTCGCCCTTGTCATCGGGCTTGGCAGCCTCACGCTCGGTGGCAATGCGGCCGCCGCCAACAAGTGGGACAGCCTGCAGCCGGACCGTGACGAAATCGTCGCCAGCCTCAACGTGGTCGAGCTGCTCAAGCGCCACCACTACAGCAAGCCGCCGCTGGACGACGCCCGTTCGGTCATCATCTATGACAGCTACATCAAGCTGCTGGACCCTGCGCGCAGCTACTTCACTGCGGCCGACATCGCCGAGTTCGACAAGTGGAAGACGCAGTTCGACGATTTCCTGAAAAGCGGCAACCTCGACCCCGGTTTCACCATCTACAAGCGCTACCTGGACCGTGTGAAGCAGCGCCTGGACTTCGCCCTGGCCGAGCTGAACAAGGGCGTCGACAAGATCGACTTCACCGTGAAAGAAGACTTGCTGGTCGACCGCAAGGACGCCCCGTGGATGAAGAACTCGGCCGAGCTCGACGACCTGTGGCGCAAACGCGTGAAGGATGAGGTGCTGCGCCAGAAGATCGCCGGCAAGGACTTCAAGCAGATCCAGGAAACCCTGACCAAGCGCTACAAGAATCAGCTGGCGCGCCTGGACCAGACCCGTGCCGAAGACATCTTCCAGGCCTACATCAACACCTTCGCCCAGTCGTACGACCCGCACACCAACTACCTGTCGCCGGACAACGCCGAAAACTTCGACATCAACATGAGCCTGTCGCTCGAAGGCATCGGCGCGGTGCTGCAGAGCGACAACGACCAGGTCAAGATCGTGCGCCTGGTGCCGGCAGGCCCTGCGGCGAAAACCAAGCAGGTGGCCCCGGCCGACAAGATCATCGGCGTGGCGCAAGGCAACAAGGAAATGGTCGACGTGGTCGGCTGGCGCCTGGACGAAGTGGTCAAGCTGATCCGTGGCCCGAAAGGTTCGGTGGTACGCCTGGAAGTCATCCCGGCGAGCAATGCGCCGAACGATCAGACCAGCAAGATCGTCTCGATCACCCGTGAAGCGGTCAAGCTCGAAGAGCAGGCGGCGAAGAAGTCGGTGCTCAAGCTCAAGCAGGACGGCCGCGACTACAAGCTGGGGATCATCGAGATCCCGGCCTTCTACCTCGACTTCAAGGCCTATCGCGCCGGGGACCCGGACTACAAGAGCACCACCCGCGACGTCAAGAAGCTGCTCACCGAGCTGCAGAAAGAGAAAGTCGACGGTGTCGTAATCGACCTGCGCAACAACGGCGGTGGCTCGCTGCAGGAAGCGACCGAGCTGACCAGCCTGTTCATCGAAAAAGGTCCGACCGTGCTGGTGCGTAACAGCGACGGCCGCGTGGATGTGCTCGAAGACGAAAACCCTGGTGCCTTCTACAAAGGCCCTCTGGCGCTGCTGGTCAACCGCCTCTCGGCCTCGGCCTCGGAAATTTTCGCCGGCGCCATGCAGGACTATCACCGCGCGCTGATCATCGGTGGCCAGACCTTCGGCAAGGGCACCGTGCAGACCATCCAGCCGCTCAACCATGGCGAGCTCAAGCTGACGCTGGCCAAGTTCTACCGGGTTTCCGGGCAGAGCACCCAGCACCAGGGCGTGCTGCCGGACATCGCCTACCCGTCGATCATCGACACCAAGGAGATCGGCGAGAGCGCCCTGCCCGAAGCCATGCCGTGGGACACCATCCGCCCGGTGATCAAGCCGGTGGCCGACCCGTTCAAGCCGTACCTGGCCCAGCTCAAGGCACAGCATGAAGCGCGTAGCGTCAAGGATGCCGAGTTTGCCTACATCCGTGACCGCCTGGCCCTGACCCAGAAGCTGATGGACGAGAAGACCGTCAGCCTCAACGAACAGGACCGCCGCGCGCGCCACGACCAGATCGAGGCCAAGCAGCTGGCGCTGGAAAACATCCGCCGCAAGGCCAAGGGCGAAGAACCGCTCAAAGAGCTGAAGAAAGAGGACGAGGACGCGCTGCCGGCCGAGCCGGACGACACCAAGCCGGAAGACGACGCCTACCTGTCGGAGACCGGTCGCATCCTGCTCGACTACCTGAGCTTGAGCACTTCGGTGGCCAAGCACTGAGGTGATGGCAATATAATGTGAGCCGTCATCAAACAGTCATCTGGCTGTCGTGAAATAGAAGGGCCGAGCGTGAAAACGCCCGGCCTTTTTCTATTCAGGAAGCAGTCCATGACCGTCACCGAACAGCTCAGCGCACTGAGCGCCATCCTGGCTCAACGTAGCGTGCACAGCCTGTTCCAGCCCATCGTCTGTCTTTCCGAGCAGCGCATTCTCGGCTATGAAGCCTTGAGCCGCGGCCCCTCCAACAGCCCGCTGCATTCGCCACTGAACCTGTACGCCATCGCCCGCCAGGCCGGGCGCCTCAGCGAACTGGAAGTGCTGTGCCGCGAAACCGCCTGCCGGCGTTTTGCCGAGCAGAACCTTGAGGGCAAGCTGTTCCTCAACGTCTCCCCCGAGTCCTTGCTTGAACCGCACTACCCGTCCGGGCGCACCCTGAAGATGCTCGAACAGGTCGGCCTGTCGCCCAGCCGGGTGGTCATCGAACTCACCGAGCAGACGCCCACCGAAGACTTCCAGCTGCTGTTCAACGCCCTGCACCATTACCGCGACATGGGTTTCTCGATTGCCCTGGATGACCTGGGCGCCGGCTATTCAAGCCTGCGCCTGTGGTCGGAGCTGCGCCCGGACTACGTGAAGATCGACCGCCATTTCATCGACGGCATCCACCAGGACCCACTCAAGCGCGAGTTCGTCGGTTCGATCCTGCAAATCGCGCGCGCCTCACGCGCCCAAGTGATTGCCGAAGGCATCGAACTGGCAGAAGAGCTGACCGTATTGGCTGAAATGGGCGTCGAGCTGCTGCAGGGCTATCTGCTTGGCCGCCCTCAGGAGACCGCTGCGCGTGAATGCTCGATCCTGCCGCCCCTGGCGCCGGGCAGCCCTGGAGCGTTGAACGAAGACAGCGCCGACCTTGGCGCCCTGCTCATCCAGCAGCCGGCGGTGCCCCTGGAAACCGCCACCCAGCAGGTGTTGGAGGCCTTCCGCAGCCAGGCTGACCTCAACTCCCTCGCCGTGCTGGACCAACAGGGCAAGCCCTGTGGCATCGTCCACCGCCATTCGTTGCCCGCAGACCTGCTCAAGCCTCTGGGCTGCAACCTGTTGGCAGCCAAGCCCGTCAGCCAACTGATGAGCAGGGACTTTGTGGTGGTCGAACGTGGACAATCGCTGCAGCAGGTCAGCCGCCTGCTTACCGGTCGGGCGCAACAGCGCATCGAGGAGGCGTTCATCATTACCCAGGGCGGCCGTTACCTGGGGCTGGGGCGGGTGATCGACGTGCTCAAGCTGATCACCGAACAACAGAGCGAGCGTGCCCGCGATCAAAGCGCCTGTTGCTAGGTGGGCCAGCGCATGTGAAAGCGACTGTTTTGTACTGACTGCATTGCGCCCCTCAGATACAACGCTTGGCGTCAAAGCGGCGCGCCGCCTGCTTCGCGGGTAAACCCGCTCCCACAGAAGTTACGCAGCCCTTGTGGGAGCTGGCTTGCCAGCGATGGGGCCGGCACTGCCGACCTGTTTCACGCCTCTTCCGGATACCGGTACTCGAACACCCGCACCACTTCCGAGGCATGCCACGACGCTGCCTCCATACCATCCACCGGCCCATTGAACCTGCCCAGCCGCTCTACGCACTCGAAAAAACCGGTACGCGGCAGGCGGCTGGCGCCCTGGCTGATCACCAGCGAGCTGCGCAACGGCTGCTCGGCACGGGCATCGAGCAGCGCCAGGTATTCCAGGGCAGCGGTCAGTGTCTGCATGGCCGGGCTGGGTAGCTGGAGACGTTCGAGCAATGCACGGTAAGTGAGCAGGTGGCGTTGTCGGCGGGCCAGGTCGAGCTCGGTCAGCAGACTCTCCCAGTGCTGACGGCTGATCCTGACCTGGCTCATGACGGCTCGCTCCAGCCACCAATGCCCAGGTGCCAGGCCAGGCTGCGCAGGATCGCTGCGTCAGGGCGGCGCTCGCCGGCCTCGATCATCGCCAGGTAAGCCGGGCTGATGCCCACCGTGCGCGCCAGTTGCTCGGGGGGCAGGCCCTTGGCTTGACGCAACGACGCCAGCTCGTCCAGGGAGCGCAGGCTCGCGCTCTGCGTTGTGCTTTCGACAGTGTCGCTGTTGCCTGGCGCCGTGGCAGGTGCCTGGCCCGCGGCGGCCAGCAGCGCCTGATACTGCTCCCAGGGAACCACTGCGTACTCGGGCTGACCGTCCCGGCTGATGACCTGAATACCCATACAACCCCCTTGACGTTGGATCACGGCATGTAATCCCTAGGCATAACGCTTATGCCAATTATATTACCAACCTCGGGGGTCTGTGCGCTCGCTGCTTATTCAGCGGTTGGGGCGCTCCAGGCGCAGCGCCTCGGGCGTGTCCGGCAAGCGCTCGACCACCCGCAGTTTCTCCGGCGCCTGGCTGTCGCGCCAGGCCCTGAAGCGGCTCAGCTCATCGGCCACGGTCTTGAGTACCCAGCCGAGCACGGCGATATCGTCAAGCAAGCCCACACCCAGCAACCAGTCGGGGATCGCATCCAGGGGGCTGACGAAATACAGCAGCCCGGCGACGATGGTCACCAGCGCCTTGGGGCTCACGGCGCGGTACTCGCCGCGCCACCAGGCCAGGCACAGGGCCTGCATCAGCCGCACATCCTCGCGCAGCTGGCCAAGCTTGGGCCCCTTGCGCGCGACCGCGAACAACAGTGCCGGCAAACGGCCACGGCTGAGCAGGCGCTCGGCAAGCGGCAGAAAACGGGCGAAATTCCAGGGAGCGCTCATGCAACCTCCAGAGCAACGGACAGTTATCCACATTTATTGTGGATAACCTTGTGAACAGGACCGCCTTTGCGCCGCTCGGTGCCCGCCGGGCAAGGGCCGGGCACGGATCGGGCGTTTTTTACACAGTCGTTTCAATCGCGCAAACGTTTTGCGACAACCCGCCGCAGGATCACCTGCGGTATTGCTTGCGACAGTGAAGGACGCCAGCGGTTCGCGTCAACCACCGGCAAAAACGACGACGCCCCGTCGAAACGGGGCGTCGTTGTACAGCAAAGGTTGCGCTTACTCAGCCTGGGCTGGTTCGGCGTCCTGCTTGCTCGGGTCTTTGATGCCCAGCAGTTCCAGGTCGAAGACCAGGACCGAGTTGGCCGGGATCAGCGGGCTCGGGCTCTGGGCGCCGTAGGCCAGCTCAGCCGGGATGTACAGCTTGTACTTCTCGCCGACATGCATCAGTTGCAGGCCTTCGACCCAACCCGGGATCACGCCGCTGACCGGCAGGTCGATGGGGGCGCCGCGCTCGACGGAGCTGTCGAACACCTTGCCATCGATCAGCTTGCCTTCGTAGTGAACGGTCACTACATCAGTCGGTTTTGGTTGCGGGCCATCGGCCTTCTTCACCACTTCGTACTGCAGGCCCGAAGCCGTGGTGACCACGCCAGCCTTCTTGGCGTTTTCTTCCAGGAACTTCTTGCCGGTGGCGGCAGCTTCTTCGCTGGCCTTGGCCAGACGCTCTTCGGCGCGCTTCTGCAGGGCGGAGAAGGCCTCGACCAGCTCTTCGTCCTTCAGGCGCTGTTCTTTCTTGCCGACCGCGTCCTCGATACCTTGGGCGACAGCTTTCGAATCCAGGTCGTCCATGCCTTCCTGAGCCAGGCTCTTGCCCATATTCAGGCCGATACCGTAGGAAGCTTTCTGTGCCGGAGTCTTCAGTTCGACGCTGCTGGTCTGGGCATCGCAGCCCGCCAGCACCAGACCTACCAGGGCAACCGCAGCCGCCAGACGAGTTTGTTTCATGCTGATTCCTTGTTCATGCGCCAGAGGGGCAAATCAGGGTAAAGCCGCGAGCTTATCAGGCGGCCACGACCAATGGCTACCGGCATAGGAGCCAGGAAAGCGCGATAAGTTCCGGTATTGAAACTGCTGATGTCACAGCGCCAAGCCATGCAGCGCGAATTGCGTCGACGGCGAGATGCCAGATCGCCATCACCGCCCTCGATCCAGTGCCTGACAAAGGGCCCCGAGGCCCCGCGCTTCGGCCCGTTCAGGGGTACAGACCGTCCCGGTACTGCCCGGCCACCTCGCGCAGCACCTCACACACCCACTGCGCGGGCAAGCTCGCCGGCAAGGCGGCGTTGCGGCAAATGCCCACCGAGCCGCCCGGCTCGCGCACGCCCAGGTCCAGCTCGGCCAGTTCGTTACGGCGCAGGTCGAGCAGCACCGCGTCGCGCGGCGCCACCCACAGCGCATTGCTGCCCAGCAGGTAACGACGGCTCAAGGCCAGCGACAAGGTTTCCAGGCGTTGTGCCGGCAGCGGGATACCGCACTGCACGAACAGGCTGTCGGCGTGCTGGCGAATGGTGGTGCCCTGGGGCGGCAGCACCAGCGGGTAAGCCCCCACCTGTGCCCGCTCCACCGGCGTACTGGCCAGCAGCGGGTGGCCCGGGCGCACCACCAGGGCCATCGATTCGCTGTACAGATGCTCGAACGACAGGCCCTGGATCTGCGGGCTGTCGGTCATGCGCCCGACCACCAGCTCCAACTCGCCAAGGCGCAATTGCCCGAGCAATTGCGCGCTGACCCCGGTGACCACGCTGATCACCAGTGCTTCATGGCGCTGGTGCAGGCGGCACAGCACTTCGGGCATCAGCAGCCCCTCGACCGTCGACAGCACGCCGATACGCACCTGCGAGGGCGTCCTGGCATCGCCACGCACACTGCCCACGCCATCGCGCAGGGCCTGCACGCTGGGCCCAGCGTAACGCATGAAACGGGTGCCGGCGGGGGTCAGGGTGACGCCCAGGTGGGTGCGCTCGAACAGCCGCGCTTCGAGCAGGTCTTCCAGCTCCTTGAGGGTCTTGGAGATGGCCGGCTGGCTGATGGCAAGCACATCGGCGGCACGGGCCAGGCTGCCCTGCCGGGCAATCTCCAGGAAGCACAGCAGGTGGCGGAACTTGATGCGGGTGTCGAGGTTCATGCACGGCAGTGTATCTGTAGGTGTCGGCGCGTGGGAAACGGCGATATTACCTTGCTTATCGGTCAGTTCCATCGGCGTGCCGAGGTGATCGCAGTGATACCAGGCAATCGCGTCGAACAGTTGCGGTTTCACCTCGGTATGTCACAAGGGATCCTGATCGAAGTCGTACTCGCGCTGTCTCCAGTCCGGCACCTTGTGCATCCGGATCGGGCTCCTGCGCAATGCCAGGGAGACCGGGATGAAACTGAGTGGCTAGGGTCGCGCGTCCTGATAATCAGAGTCACTCAAGCCATTTAGCAGCCGCTTCCAGAAGCTCTTGTAGATTTAGTGATCCGCCATATGTTTGAAATGCTGTGTCGTCTGCGTTGATTACTATCCAGTCCGTGTCGCTTCTTTCAATATTGATATTTAGGTTGCTTTTGCTATTTACGCCAGTGATTTTGATTTTCCAGCCTGGGTTGTCAATATTGGAGATCTCAATGCCGAATGAATGTTCCCAAACATCATTGCATTGACTGCTGTACCAGCTTTCTAGTTTTTCGATCAGGTTTTCCAACCGCAAAATCCTTGCCACCATTCGAGTTCTCTGCAGCAGCCGAAACTTGCCGGCGGCATCAGTCTTTACACCACACCTCGGATGCGATGACATATTGTGATGTCACGTGCCCAGATAGACCACTCAGAGCTATCGACCGCCTCGATAAATATTTCGATATTACTGAGATTTTTATCTTCTATTTCTTCGCGACAGAGGATTGCTCCAGCTTTTGCTGCAATCAGTTGCAGGTCTATTGTCTGCTCCAATGAACGTGCAAAAAATCTCAGCTCAGGCCATGTCATGGAAATGCCATTATTCGAAGATCGGATGTTCTCTTCAAAAGAGTCCATTGAGTTTCCAGATGGAGGGCAACCCATCCCGTAAAAATCGAAAATATACCAATTCCATGAATTATCAGGGATGAACCCTAGCACATCTTCAAGTGAAATCTTCGAGCCACTCGGACTATACATAGGAAATGAGAGCATTTGCATCATGGCATATCCATAGGGATTGCGGGGCCGTGCTGCCGTGTTCCCCCTGTAAGGTTCGGGAGCCAGTTATGCTGATGTGGGCACGGGTGGTTTTGAGGACGGCCATGATCAGTAAAATCAATGTCACGGATGGGAACAAGGTTTCCGTTCTCATATCCCCATTCACGGGCCTGATTATAAGCACCTCTGCGTCCATCTCTCCTACCCAACTGCGTGTGTGGTGCATCTACATCGGGCGTTGGATGACCATGATTATCGCGAGGTAGGGACCTGTCAGCCCAGAAGGTGCCCGGACATGGACATTTGCATGTCAACCCCAATGGGTCTACCCACTGTATCGGGTTGGGTGCATATAGATAGACGTTTATGCCGCCAGCATAACTGATCGGGTCTTGTCTGATGAATCGCCCAGCTTTCGGATCATAGTACCGATAGCGGTTGTAATGCAGCCCGGTCTCATGGTCGTGGTATTGCCCCTGGAAGCGGAGCGGGTTGCCCATACCACGCTGCTTGACCCACGCCGAACGCTCCTCACGCACCTTGCCCCACGCCTTGTACTGCCCGGTCCAGGCGACATTGCCCTGCTCATCGGTGAGCTCCATCGGCGTGCCGAGGTGGTCGCAGTGGTACCAGGCGATCGCCTCGAACGGCTGTGGCTCTATCTCGGTGTGCCACAGCGGATCCTGATCGAATTCGTACTCGCGCTGGCTCCAATCCGGTTGCTTGTGCAGCCGGATCGGGCTCTTGCGCAGGGCCTGGGCGACCGGCACGAAGCTGCCCGGTTCGTACAGGTAATGCACCGTGCGCCCGGTGTCGCCTTCATCGAGAGGCGGTGAGCTCTCCCAGGCCAAGGTGTCGCCGTCCCAGCCGAACAGAGTGAAGCCGCAACCGAGTTCGCGCTGGCGCTTGGCCCGCTGCAGCTGGTTCCAGCCGGTGCCGGCTTCAGGACGATCCCAGAAATGCGCCACCGAATGCTTGTGCAGGCGCCGACCCAAGGCGTCGTAGCTGTAATCGACCTTGAGCTTGTCGTCGTTGTAGCTGGCCAACCGGTCGAACAGATCCCAGGTGAAGTGGGCATGGGAACCGTTGTGCAGGCGGTGGATCAGGTTGCCGCGTTCGTCGTATTTGTAGTGGGTCCCGGCGTACTCGCGCAGCAGGTTGTCCATCAGCTTGTTACGGCGTGGATCGGCTTCCAGCGGGCGATTCAGTTCCTGAGTCTTCTGGTCCAGCAGGTTACCGGCCGGGTCGAAGGCGAAGGTTTCCACGCCCAGGCGGCTGGTGGCCTTGAGCAGGCGGCCTACCGGGTCGTACTGGTACTCCAACGGACCTCGGCGGCTGTCGTGGATATTGATCAACTGGCTGGCGGCGTCGTAGCGGTACTGACGCTTGAGCAACGTGGACTGGCCGTCATGGCTGCCCAGCAGCTGTTCCTGCAAACGCCCGGCCGGGTCCCAGGCCTGGGTCTGCATCAACTTATTGCCCTGATGCCGCACGATTTCGCGGTGCAGGTCATCGCGCTCGTAGGCCAGCATCTCGTGCTGGTCGAGGGTCATGCCGAGCAGGTGGCCGCTGCCGTAAGTCAGCCAGCTGACCTTGTGGCCGTCCGGGCGAATCGTCGCGGTGCGTTGGTTGAGCGCGTCGTACTGGTGCTGCCACACCGCAACCATCGGCGTGCCGGTGGCCAGGTAGTACTGATGCTCGCGGGTCAGGTTGCCGGCTTCATCAAAGAACCATTGCAGCTTGCTGGCAGCGTTCACTGCCTGGATCAGCTGGCCGTTGCCGTCGTAGGCGAAGGTTTCGCTCTGGCTCTGGTTGCCCAGGCGGGCCGTACGCTCACTCAATCGGCCCATGGGGTCGAAGGTCAAGTCGATACGGCGCTGGCCAACCTGAGTCGAGGCGAGGCGACCGCTGTGCGAGTCGTACTGGTAACGGGTGACCAGGCCATCGAAGCCGGTCTCCTGCAGCAGCCGGCCCACCGGGTCGTAGAGGAAGGTGGCCTTGCTCGCGTTCTCGTTTTCCAACCCAATCAAACGGCCAAGCTTGTCCCAGCGA
>NZ_JBMOWQ010000178.1:0-11174 GCF_049310485.1 Pseudomonas sp. GZD-209 | reverse complement strand
AGCCCGCTCCCACGAATACTGTCGAGGTCCGGTGGGAGCGGGCTTGCCCCGCGATGAGGCCCGAAACCGATTGACCTGTTCCCTCACCCCGGCGCGGTGGGTACCTACCCCCATCTGCCGCGCCGGGGATTTCTACATAACCAGAACTGCCAGAAGGCTGCCGCCATGCGCCCCGCCCGTGCCCTGATCGACCTCCAAGCCCTCCGTCACAACTATCGCCTGGCCCGTGAGCTGACCGGTGCCAAGGCCCTGGCCGTGGTCAAGGCCGACGCCTACGGCCATGGCGCGGTGCGTTGTGCCCTGGCCCTGGAAACCGAGGCCGACGGATTTGCCGTGGCCTGTATCGAGGAAGCTCTGGAGCTGCGCGCGGCCGGCATCAAGGCGCCGGTGCTGCTGCTCGAAGGGTTCTTCGAGGCCAGCGAGCTGGCACTGATCGCCGAGCACGACCTGTGGTGCGTGGTGCATTCGCTGTGGCAGCTCGAAGCGCTGGAAAAGACCTCCGTGCACAAGCCGCTGACCATCTGGCTGAAGATGGACACCGGCATGCACCGGGTCGGCGTGCACCCCAAGGACTACCACAACGCCTACCAGCGCCTGCTGGCCAGCGGCAAGGTGTCGCGCATCGTGCTGATGAGCCACTTCGCCCGCGCCGACGAGCTCGACGCCACGGCCACCGAGCAGCAGGTGGCGGTGTTCGAAGCTGCCCGCCAGGGCCTTAGCGCCGAGTGCAGCCTGCGCAACTCGCCGGCGGTGCTGGGCTGGCCGAACATCAAGAGCGACTGGGTACGGCCGGGCATCATGCTGTATGGCGCCACCCCGTTCGAGGTGGAGCAGGCCCAGGCCGCCCGCCTGCAACCGGTGATGACCCTGCAATCGCGGGTGATCAGTGTGCGCGAACTGCCGGCCGGTGAGCCGGTGGGCTATGGCGCCAAGTTCGTCAGCCCTCGCCCGACCCGGGTCGGCGTAGTCGCCATGGGCTATGCCGACGGCTATCCGCGCCAGGCACCGACCGGCACGCCTGTGGTAGTCGCCGGCAAGCGCGCCCAGCTGATCGGCCGGGTGTCGATGGACATGCTCTGCATCGACCTCACCGAGGTGCCCGAGGCCACCGTCGGCAGCCCGGTCGAGCTGTGGGGCAAGCAGGTGCTGGCCAGCGACGTGGCGCTGCAGGCCGGTACCATCCCGTACCAGATCTTCTGCAACTTAAAGCGCGTGCCGCGGGACTATATCGGCGAATAAGGCGCCGAAGCGGACAGGCTGCGGGGCGGTGTGTTGTAAATACTGAACGGCATTGCCATCATATCGTTCACACATCCCCCACCTGACCCCTTCCTGGAGGCCCACGCTTTGGACGTCGGTGAACGACTGCAAGCCATCCGCAAGCTCAAGGGCCTGTCCCAGCGCGAACTCGCCAAACGCGCCGGGGTGACCAACAGCACCATCTCGATGATCGAGAAGAACAGTGTGAGCCCCTCCATCAGCTCCCTGCGCAAGGTGCTCAGTGGCATCCCCATGTCCATGGTCGAGTTCTTTTCGGTCGAACTGGCCCCGGAAAGCCCGACGCAGATCGTCTACAAGGCCCACGAGCTGATCGACATCTCCGACGGCGCGGTGACCATGAAGCTGGTCGGCAAGTCGCACCCCAACCGTGCCATCGCCTTCCTCAACGAGGTCTACCCGCCCGGCGCCGATACCGGCGAAGAGATGCTCACCCATGACGGCGAAGAGACCGGCATCCTCCTGGAAGGCCGCCTGGAACTGGTGGTCGGCACCGAAATCTTCATCCTCGAAGCCGGCGACAGCTACTACTTCGAAAGCACCCGCCCGCACCGTTTCCGCAACCCGTTCGCAGAGCCAGCCCGGTTGATCAGCGCGGCCACCCCGTCGAACTTTTGATCCAGCGCAGTGCATTGATTCGCCAATACCCTTTCCCCGGGTGTGGTCGTTCCACGCTTTCAGGAGTGCCGCTATACTTTTCAACGCTCGCTATACCGTGGCCGCGAGCGTGATTAGCCACCATGAGGGTGTACGTGTGAACCAAATCAAGAAGATGCTGGCCGTACCAGCAGCCGTATTCGCCCTTTGGGCAATGAGCGCAACCGCTGCGACCAACGACGAGATCGCCAAGCGCCTGGCGCCGGTTGGGCAAGTCTGCGTCCAGGGCCAGGAATGCAAAGGCATGGAAGTGGTCGCCAGCGCTGGCGGCGGCGGTGCCAAGACGCCGGACGACATCATCGCCAAGCACTGCAACGCCTGCCATGGCAGCGGCCTGTTGGGTGCGCCGAAAATCGGCGACACCGCGGCCTGGAAAGAACGCGCCGACCACCAGGGCGGCCTCGACGGCATCCTGGCCAAGGCCATTACCGGGATCAACGCCATGCCGCCGAAGGGCACCTGCGCGGATTGCTCGGATGATGACCTGAAGGGGGCCATCAAGAAGATGTCCGGGCTCTGAACGCTGCTTGAATTACCGAAAGCCCGCCGCATGGCGGGCTTTCTCTTTTCCGGTTGAACCATTATTCACTGGCATGCCCCCTTTAGCTGTAAGTCACTATCCGCCTCAAGCAGTGCTCAATAACAACTGGCATTTTTGACAGTTGCGCAGCTTTTTGAACAGCGTTTCAATCAGGTTGTAGTGCGACTGCATGAAGCAGGACTAGGCAATCAGGGAAGTGTGCTTAAGTAAATGAACGCTTGCAAGAATGCTAAGTCCGTGCCCCTTACTCCTGGAGTAAACCGTTTCGTATTGATAAGTTCTTATCCTAGGAGTGAACACTACGCCCAGTAATGACGCTCTTTTTAACAGGATAGATCTCATGAAAAATATCGAAGAAGAAGCATTGTACTTTGGCACTTATACGAATTCGACCAACGCGTCTGAAGCGGGTCTTCCTATCCCCGACCTGGGCCTGGACAAGCGTTTCGCCGAATCCGGTGTCAAGTCGTTTGAAATCGATAGTGTTCCCGCTGGAAACGCGTTGACACTGATACCTTACCCTGCAGGTAAAGGTAGCTATGTCGTTAGTTATTATAATTATATTATTAGTGGTCTCTCGCGAAAAGCCGGGTTTACGATGTTTGACGAAAAGGGGGTGGTTGAGCAGTCATTTGGTACAGGAGGTAGCTTGACCATTCAATTGGACTCGAAAGGCTATACTGTCCCGAGGTCGACGTTCATAGACGCTAAAGGAAGATTAGTCACGTATGCATTGTCCGCGTGGTTTGATGGAAGCTATATTCAACAAGTCGCTTACTTGATATGTATGGATGGCGCGGGGAGGCTGGATGATACCTTTGGAGATCAAGGAGTGCTGAATGTAGATGGGTTGTTGGCTTCGCATTTCATTCCTCAAAATCCAGAGTTTGAACGGGTCTCCTGCACAGGGGCGGTCTTCGACCCCTACGGAGGTTGCTACCTGATCGCTTACCTTACCTCTGAGGTCAAGCAGGCAAGCCTGATAGTGCGACTCGATGCGGACGGAGCGATCGATGAGAAGTTTGGTACTCATGGTGGCGTAATTATAGGAAATCACGATGAGCTTTCATATGGGAGAATGTTGATAGAACTTGTTGTGCACGGAGCACGGCTAGTAGGCGTTTTCGCCTCGCCTGGTGATGCTGAATGGTCTGTTGTCCGCGCATTCAAATTAACGGGTGATGTCGACCTCAGTTATGGCAGTGCGGGTAAAGTTGAGCTTGAGGGATTCATTGCCAGGGGGTGTGCGCTACATTCCGATAATAGTCTCGGGGTACTGGGCTATGTTCAGGTTGATGATCCACGTCGCGGAGCTGCGACTGTATGGGCTATCGATGAGGCCGGAGAAATCACAAAGCGTTTCACGACATTGTTTGTTCCCAAGCTAGAATCCCAATGGGGCGCTGCTACGATGGCGGGGGATAGAATTTATTGTGGGGGATCGGACGTTTACCGTTCTCCGATGTTGGGTTGTTATCGGGCTGAGTCGGGAGAGTTGGATTATTCTTTTGCTGAGTATGGATACGGTATGCCCTCGCACACATTTACGACATTTTCTATGCCGCCCACACTAACGTCCCGTGGCTCATTGTTGGTGGCGTGTAATAGGAATGGTGTTGCGGCGGTGGTCGCTGTCGCAACGTCGTGAAAGGCTGATGAAGTATTGCGGCTCACGATTTCATTCTTGCACGACATCTGTTGTCTGTGCGGTTTGCGGTATTTCTGCTCAACGTTGGAGCAACGGTAATTTGTCTACCAACGAGTGGTAAATCTCTGGAGGCCGGATGTATTCAATCCGGCCTCCAGTACTACGCGTGCACTTCACCCATACCCATGAGCTGACTTCACCTTTTTCGATCTGATCAGCCATCGCTAATGCATAGGCGCGTGAGTAATCTCGCGGCGTGCGCGTTAAGCTTCGCGCCACCTGATTGTCCAGGCACTCAGACTCTGAGCGTGTGAAGGCAACCAACGAGCCCGCCATTTGTCCAACCCACTGAACTCATGAGTGGCTCAGGAGGCGATGATGTTTCTCTGCTCGATCGATCAGGCCGTCGACCAAGTACTGACCCGCCTTCCTGCCCATATCCATGTAGGCCTGCCCCTGGGCCTGGGCAAACCCAACGCCTTCGTCAACGCCCTGTACGCCCGGGTGCGCGACCTGCCGCAGCGCCGCTTGACGATCTACACCGCCTTGTCCCTCGGCCGCCCACCCTTGGGCGATGGCCTGCAACGGCGCTTCCTCGAACCCTTCGTCGAGCGCGTGTTCGCCGACTACGAAGAGCTCACCTACGTCGCCGACCTGCGCGCCGACAGCCTGCCGCCGAACATCCGCGTCGAGCAGTTCTTCATGCAGCCGGGCAGCCTGCTGCACAGCGTCTCGGCACAGCAGGACTACATCAGCAGCAACTACAGCCACGCCGCCCGCGACATCAACGCCAAGGGCCTGAACCTGGTAGCGCAGCTGGTGGCCGCCACGCCTGAACGCCCGGATCACCTCAGCCTGGCCTGCAACCCCGACATCACCCTCGACCTGCTGCCGATGATCGAAAAGCGCCGCGCGGCCGGCGAAACCATCCTGCTGCTCGGCCAGGTGCACAGCGAACTGCCCTACATGCCCGGCGACTCGGAGCTGGCCATTACCGACTTCGACCTGCTGATCGACGAACCCGAGCAACGCCGGTTGTTCTCCACGCCGAACATGCCGGTTTCCACCCAGGATCATTGCATCGGCCTGCATGCCAGCAGCCTGGTGCGCGACGGCGGCACCCTGCAGATCGGCATCGGCGCCATGGGCGATGCCGTGGCGGCCGCCTTGCTGGCGCGCCAGGGTGACAACGACGGTTACCGGGCCCTGCTCGAGGCATTGGACATCGGCCCGTGGCAAGCGCTGATCGAGCGGGAAGGGGGCCTGGATGCCTTCGCCCAGGGCCTGTACGGCTGCAGCGAGATGTTCGTCAGCGGCCTGCTGGCCCTGGCCGAGGCCGGCGTGGTGCGGCGCCCGGCGGACGAGCAGGGCGTACTGGTGCATGGTGGTTTCTTCCTCGGCCCGCAGGCGTTCTACCAGCGCCTGCGCGAGATGCCGCTGGCGCAGCGCGCGCAGTTCGCCATGACCCGCATCAGCTTCATCAACGAGCTCTACGGCCAGGAAGACCTGAAGCGCCGCCAGCGCCGCGACGCGCGCTTCATCAACACGGCGTTCGGCATGACCCTGCTCGGCGCCGGTGTGGCCGACCAGTTGGAGGATGGCCGGGTGCTCAGCGGTGTGGGCGGGCAGTACAACTTCGTCGCCCAGGGTCATGCGCTAGAGGGCGGGCGCTCGATCCTGCTGCTGCGCAGCTGGCGCGAGGCGGGTGGGGAGGTCAGCTCCAACCTGTACTGGACCTACGGCCACTGCACGATTCCTCGGCACCTGCGTGATGTCGTGATCACCGAGTACGGCATCGCCGACCTGCGCGGGCAAACCGACAGTGAGGTGATTGCACGGTTGCTGGCGATCAGTGATTCACGCTTCCAGCCTGAACTGATGGAGCAGGCCAAGGCGGCGGGCAAGCTGGCAAAGGACTTCGCGCTCGACGAGCGCTACCGCGACAACACCCCCGAGCGCCTGGAGGCGATCCGTGCGCGGCATGCACGGTTGTTCCCGGAGTACCCGCTGGGCAGCGATTTCACGGCCCAGGAGCGCGACCTGCTGCGGGCGCTGAACTGGTTGAAGAGCAAGTTCAAGCTGAGCGAGGTGCTGGAACTGGGCAAGGCGGCACTGGATGCGCCAGGGCCTGAGGGGTACGAGGCGCACTTGGTGCGCATGCATCTGGATCAGCCGAAGGGGCTGAAGGAAGAGCTGTACCAGCGGTTGTTGCTGGCGGGCCTCAAGGCCTCCAGGCAATAGCGGAACGTGGGAGCGGGCTTGCCCCGCGATGGCGTCAGATCAGGCGACGATGTTGTCCGCACTGACGCTATCGCGGGGCAAGCCCGCTCCCACGGGGCCATCACTCGATGAACGAAACCACGCCACCTTCCAGCGATTTCACCCGCGCCAGCGATTCAACGCGGTAGCCCTGGCTGTCCAGCTCGGCACGGCCGCCCTGGAACGACTTCTCGATGACGATGCCAAGGCCCGCCACGGTGGCGCCGGCCTGCTTGATGATCGAGATCAGCGCCTGGGACGCCTTGCCGTTGGCCAGGAAATCGTCGATCACCAGCACGCGGTCGCTGCTGTTGAGGTGGCGCGGCGAGACGGCCACGGTGTTCTCGGTCTGCTTGGTGAAGGAGTACACCGAGGCGGTCAGCAGGTTCTCGGTCAGGGTCAGCGACTGGTGCTTGCGGGCGAAGATCACCGGCACGCCGAGTTTCAGGCCGGTCATCACCGCCGGGGCGATGCCGCTGGCTTCGATGGTGACGATCTTGGTCACGCCCGAGTCGGCGAACAGACGGGCGAACTCGTCACCGATCAGCTGCATCAGCGCCGGGTCGATCTGGTGGTTGAGAAACGCGTCGACTTTGAGAACCTGGTCGGAAAGCACGATGCCTTCTTCGCGAATCTTCTGATGCAGTGCTTCCACTTTGTTTTCCTCGATGTAGCAAAGGTGGCCGCAAATAGCGGCAAAGTTAAAGAGTAATGGTTGATCAGCGTTTGAGCATGGCCCGGATATCGGCCAGCGCGTTGTTGCCCCGCGCGGCTTTGACTTCGACCGGCGCATCGTCCAGGCCTTCCCAGGCCAGGTCGTCCGGCGGCAGTTCATCGAGGAACCGGCTCGGCGTGCAGTCGATGATTTCGCCGTACTGCTTGCGCTTGGCGGCGAAGGTGAAGGCCAGGGTCTGGCGCGCGCGGGTGATGCCCACGTAGGCCAGGCGGCGTTCCTCTTCGATGGTATCGGCCTCGATGCTCGAGCGGTGGGGGAGGATCTCCTCCTCCATGCCC
The DNA here is from genome assembly GCF_049310485.1 of Pseudomonas sp. GZD-209. Taxonomy (NCBI): domain Bacteria; kingdom Pseudomonadati; phylum Pseudomonadota; class Gammaproteobacteria; order Pseudomonadales; family Pseudomonadaceae; genus Pseudomonas; species Pseudomonas sp. GZD-209. Next base: position 3,777 of record NZ_JBMOWQ010000178.1, on the reverse strand, counting down.
ATGATGAACACGTAGGGGAATTCCAGGCCCTTGGAGGCATGCAGGGTCATCATCTGCACGCCCTCGGCGTTCTCTTCCTCTTCCTGCTGGCGCTCGAGCATGTCGCGCAGCACCAGCTTGCCGATGGCGTCTTCGATGGTCATGTCACCCTCTTCGTCCTTCTCGAGGGTGTTCTTCAGCGCTTCGACCAGGAACCAGACGTTGCTGATGCGGAACTCCGCCGCCTTGTCGCTGGCGGTCTGCTGGCGGATCCAGTTCTCGTAGTCGATGTCGCGGATCATCTCGTGCAGCGCGGCGATCGGCTCGTCCAGGGCCACCTTGTGGCGCACGCCGTCGAGCCAGTGCTTGAAGCGCTGCAGGCGCTCGGTATAGCGCGCGTCCAGGTGCTCGCCCAGGCCCAGCTCCTCGCTGGCGGCGTACATCGACACGCCGCGCTCGGTGGCGTAGTTGCCGAGCTTTTCCAGGGTGGTCGAGCCGATCTCGCGGCGCGGCACGTTGATCACCCGCAGGTAGGCGTTGTCGTCGTCCGGGTTCACCAGCAGGCGCAGGTAGGCCATCAGGTCCTTGACCTCCTGGCGGCCGAAGAAGCTGTTGCCGCCGGACAGGCGATACGGCACCTGGTGGTGCTGCAGCTTCAGTTCGATCAGCTTGGCCTGGTAGTTGCCGCGATAGAGGATGGCGAAGTCGCTGTACGGGCGGTTGGTGCGCAGGTGCAGGGTGAGGATTTCCATGGCCACGCGTTCGGCCTCGGCTTCCTCGTTCTTGCAGCGGATCACGCGGATCTCGTCGCCCACGCCCATCTCGCTCCACAGCTGTTTCTCGAACGCATGGGGGTTGTTGGCGATCAGCACGTTGGCGCAGCGCAGGATGCGGCTGGTGGAGCGGTAGTTCTGTTCGAGCATGACGATCTTCAGGGAGGGGTAGTCCTCCTTGAGCAGCATCAGGTTCTCCGGCCGCGCGCCACGCCAGGCGTAGATCGACTGGTCGTCGTCGCCCACCACGGTGAACTGGTTGCGCATGCCGATCAGCATCTTCACCAGCAGGTACTGGCTGGCGTTGGTGTCCTGGTATTCGTCCACCAGCAGGTAGCGCACGCGGTTCTGCCAGCGCTCGAGCACTTCGGGGTGCTCCTGGAACAGCTTGACCGGTTGCAGGATCAGGTCGTCGAAGTCCACCGCGTTGAACGCCTTGAGCGTGCGCTGGTAGTGGGTGTAGACGATGGCGGCGGTCTGCTCGCGCGGGTTGCGCGCCTTCTCCAGCGCCTCGGGCGGCAGGATCAGGTCGTTCTTCCAGGCACCGATCATGTTCTTGATCTCGTCGATGCCGTCGTCGCCGGAGTATTCCTTCTGCATGATGTCCGACAGCAACGCCTTGATGTCGGACTCGTCGAAGATCGAGAACCCCGGCTTGTAGCCCAGGCGCTCGTGCTCCTTGCGGATGATGTTCAGGCCCAGGTTGTGGAAGGTGCACACCGTCAGGCCACGGCCTTCCCCCGGACGCAGCAAGGTGCCGACACGCTCCTTCATCTCGCGCGCGGCCTTGTTGGTAAAGGTCATCGCCACGATGTACTGGGCACGGATGCCGCAGTTCTGGATGAGGTGGGCAATCTTGCGCGTGATCACGCTGGTCTTGCCGGAGCCTGCACCAGCGAGCACCAAAAGAGGGCCGCCAACGTAGTCTCGGGCTTCCTGTTGCCGGGGATTGAGTCGGGACATGCTAGAAACCGGGGGTCGCCAGAAAATAGCCGCGCATTCTAACAGGCATCCAGGGTTTGTGGCGCGACCGTCTGACGTGTGAGTCAACCTTTTACCGCCTGCCAGGCGGGGTTTTTCACGGCTTGGCAGGGCAATACCTGCAACCGCCATGCAAATCCCCGAAATCCTGTTTGCCGGTTGCGCGGGTTTCGCGCAGGATGCACGTCAAAATGCGACGGGGCATTGGTCAGCGACGACCATGACTAAAAGTGAAAATCATTTTCATTTGTTGCGGTAGGATACACCGCCCCCGCCGTTCCACCGTCCACGCCTAAGGAGCCCGCTTGTCCACGCCCGCCGAACCCCTGCGTTTGCTGCTGTTGGCCGATGAGCCGGAATGGGCCGCACGCTTGCGCGAATGCCTGCAGCCTCTGGGTGGGAGTGCGGTGCTGCTGACCGCGCCGAACTGGGCAGCGGTCGACAGCCTGTTCGCCAACGACCGCCAGGCCGTGGTGCTGGCCACCCCCGAGTTGCAGCCGGCCCCGGGGCGCTGCGAGCTGCCGACCATTCTGCTGCTCGAGCAGGAACCAGCGGGTACACCGGTGGGCGTCAGCGACTGGCTGGTGCTGGCGCAGCTGGGCACCGACGCCCTGCGTCGCTCCCTGCGCCATGTGCGCGAACGCGGCGTACTGGTCGCCACCTTGCAGCGGCTGGCCGAGCAGGACCCGCTGACCGGCATTGCCAACCGCCAGGGCTTCCAGGCCTTGCTGACCACGCGCCTGGCCGAAAACGAAGGCCGCGGCCTGGCCCTGGGCCACCTCGACCTCGACAACTTCCGTCACGTCAACGATGCCCTCGGCCACCAGGGCGGTGATCGCCTGATCCTGCAGGTGGTGGCACGGCTCAAGAGCCAGCTCGAAGCCACCGACCAGCTGGCGCGCCTGGGCAGTGACGAGTTCGCCCTGCTGATCGACACCCGGCGTGACGCCAACCGCGCCGAATGGATCGCCGAACGCATCACCGAGGCCCTGACCGAACCCTACTGGATCGACGGCGAAAGCCTGCTGCTCGGCTGCAGCCTGGGCATTGCCCACTCCCGCGCCCAGGCCGGCGCCGACCCGCTGATGTGGCATGCGCACATCGCCATGCGCCAGGCCAAGGGCAGCCAGGGTTGCACCTTCCATGTGTTCAACGAGCGCATCAACCGCAACGCCCGCAGCCTCGCCGACCTGGAAAGCGAGCTGCGCCGCGCCCTGCGCCGCGACGAGCTGGAACTGCACTATCAGCCACGGCTGAACCTCACCGACGGCCGTATCGTCGGCCTCGAGGCCTTGGTGCGTTGGAACCACCCGGAGCGCGGCCTGCTGCCGCCCAGCGAGTTCGTGCCGCTGGCCGAGCAGAGCGGGCTGATCGTGCCGCTGGGCTACTGGGTGATCTCCCGTGCCCTGAGCGATATGCAGGCCTTGCGCGAACGCGGCCTGGCGCCGCTGCACATGGCGGTCAACCTGAGCTTCCGTCAGTTCCAGGACAGCCAGTTGCTGGCCACCCTGAGCCGGCTGATCGTCGAGCATGGCGTCGATGCGCGCTGGCTGGAATTCGAGTTGACCGAAACGGCGGTGATGCGCCGCAATGAGCTGGTGCGCCAGACCATGGATGCCCTCGGGCGCCTCGGTGTGCGTTTCTCGCTGGACGACTTCGGCACGGGCTTCTCCTCGTTCGTGCACCTCAACAGCCTGCCGATCACCCTGCTCAAGGTCGACCGCAGTTTCGTCGGCGGCATGGAGCAGCGCGAAGAGAATCGCAAGCTGGTGCACGCGATGATCAACCTGGCGCACAACCTCAACCTGGAGGTGGTGGCCGAAGGGGTCGAGAGCGAGGAGCAGATGGCGTTGCTGCGTGAGTTCGGCTGTGATCAGGTGCAAGGCTTCCTGGTCAGCCGGCCGCTGCCGGTGGCGGAGTTGATCGAGTACCTGTTGCAGATCGAGAAGCCGAAGCGGGTGGAAGTCCTCTGAACCGCAATCGCGGGGGGGAGAAGCGCCCCCCCCCACCCACCCCAGGGGACAGGTGCTCCCCCCCCCCCACC
>NZ_JBMOWQ010000177.1:0-6421 GCF_049310485.1 Pseudomonas sp. GZD-209 | reverse complement strand
AAAAATGGGGGAGCAACCCCTCTCCCCTGGGGGATGGGGGGGGGGGGTTTTCCCCCCGCGATCAGGCCGAAACAGCAGCGTTCACACCTGCGCCACGGCCAATCATCCGCTTCATCCGCCATTCAAAGGCAAACGTCAGCGCCACCGAAGCACAGGCCAGCCCCAAAGCCAGCCCCCACCAGATCCCCGGCGCCCCACCGCCGAGGGTGAAGGCGAACAACCAGGCACTCGGCGCCCCCACCAGCCAGTAGCACACCGCGCCGATCAGGAAGGTGGTGCGTGCATCCTTCAAGCCACGGATCGAGCCCATGGCGATGGTCTGCACGCCGTCGAACAGCTCGAACCAGGCCGCCACCATCACCAGTTGCACCGCCAGCTGGAAGATAGGCGCAAAGGCCGGGTCGTCACGGTTCACCAGCAAGCCCACCAGGTTGTCCGGCAGCAGCAGGAACAACGCCGCAAAGCCAAGCATCAGCGTGGCACCGAAACCTATCCCGACACGCCCGGCACTGCGCGCCGCCAGCAAGTTGCCGGCGCCGTAGTACAGGCCGACGCGCATGGTCACCGCATACGAAAGCCCCGTCGGCACCATGAACGCGGTCGAGACGATCTGCAGGGCGATCTGGTGCGCCGCAAGCTCCGTGCTGCCAAGCACGCCCATGCACAGCGCGGCGAAAGCGAACAGCCCGACCTCGACCATGTAGGTGCCGCCGATCGGCAGGCCCAGGCGCCACAGCTCGCGCAGCGCCGGCAGCGAAGGGCGCATCAGGCCCTTGCGCAGCGGGTAGGCGGCATAGGCCTTGTGCCAGCGGATGTACAGCGCCAGGGCGATGGCCATGCCCATCGACACCACCGCGGTGACCAGGCCGATGCCCATCAGGCCCAGCTTGGGCAGGCCGAACATGCCCTCGATCAGCGCATGGTTGAGCAGGTAGTTGAGCACCGTGCCCACCAGGCTGATGACCATCACCGGCGTGGAGCGCCCCAGCGCACTGGTGAAGCCGCGCAGGGCCATGAACGTCAGGTAGCCGGGCAGGGCCAGCGGCAGCAGGGTGAGGAACTGCATGGCCGCGTCGACGTTCTCCGGCTGCTGGCCGAACAGCAGCAGCGCGGGCTTGAGGTTCCACAGCACCAGCGCTGCCGCCAGCGCCAGGCCCCAGGCCAGCCACAGGCCGCTCTGGGCCAGGCGGGTGACGCCTTCGATGTCGTTGGCGCCCTTGCGGATCGCCACCAGCGTGCCGACCGCGGCGATTATCCCCAGGCAGAAGATCGATACGAACGAATAGCTCGCCGCCCCCAGCCCGCCACCGGCCAGCGCCTGCGGGCTGATGCGGGCCATCATCAGGGTGTCGGTGAGCACCATCAGCATGTGCGCCAACTGCGAGGCGATCAGCGGCCCGGCCAGGCGCAGCAAAGCCTTGAGTTCGGTGGTGGGCGCGACGTGCATGGGCTTGTCCTTGTGGGTGGGGCAATGAGCGAGCGGTCGATTCTGAGGCTTCGGTCAGCTTTGCACAAAAGGATAAATGCGATCACTGCCATGAGTCTGACTCATGCATGTATGATCCAGTGCACTGCCTCCACGGCCCCGCATGCCAGGTACGCCATGTCCCGCCAGCTCCCTCCGCTGTATGCGCTGCGCGCATTCGAAGCCGCCGCGCGGCTGAGCTCCTTCACCCGCGCCGGTGTCGAACTGTCGATCACCCAGAGCGCGGTCAGCCGGCATATCCGCACGCTGGAAGAGCACTTCGCCTGCCGCCTGTTCGTGCGCAGCGGCCGCAGCCTGCAACTGACCGAGGCCGCACGGGTGCTGCTGCCCGGCGTGCGCGACGGCTTCGCCGCGCTGGAGCGAGCCTGCGAGACCTTGCGCGGCGAAGACGACATCCTGCGCATGAAGGCGCCGTCCACCCTGACCATGCGCTGGCTGCTGGCGCGCCTGAGCCGCTTTCGCCACCTGCAGCCGGGCAACGAAGTGCAACTGACCAGCGCCTGGATGGACGTCGACCACGTGGATTTCAACCAGGAACCGTTCGACTGTGCGGTGCTGCTCAGCGACGGCAACTTCCCGGCCGACTGGGAGGTCCGCCGGCTGTTCAGCGAGCTGCTGATCCCGGTGGGTGCGCCGGACCTGCTCGACGATGCGCCCTGGGATGAGCGACGGCTGGCCGGCATCGAACTTCTGCACCCCACCCCCGACAAGCGTGACTGGCGCGCCTGGCTGGCGCGCATGGGGCTCACCGACAAGGTGTCGCTCAAGGGAGGGCAGGTGTTCGACACCCTGGAGCTGGGCATGATCGCGGCTGCCCGTGGGTACGGGATCTCGATGGGCGACCTGCTGATGGTGGCCGAGGATGTGGCCCAGCGGCGCCTGAGCCTGCCCTGGCCGACGGCGGTGGCCAGCGGGCTGGATTATTACCTGGTGTGGCCGCGCACCCGGCCGGGCGGGGAGCGGTTACGCAGGTTGAGCGGGTTTTTGCAGGAAGAGGCGGTGGGGATGGACTTGCCGGATGTGCAGATCTTGCCGGTAGCGTGAGCGCCTGAGCCGGCCCCTTCGCGGGTTTACCCGCGAAGGGGTCGACACCGAACGCAAAGGTTTGCGAATACCCCGGCCCGACACTCAAGTATTCCCCCGCGACGCCGATTCATTGGCACCAGCGTCCCGGAGAGGGCGCGATTTCCCGTCGATAGGAAGCGGGTGGTCAGCGTGATCAGGACGATCCCGGCCTCTTGCCAGGAGCTCTCCCATGTCTCAACCGCGTGCCCGTATCGCCTCGCAGCTCGGTATCGCCCTCGCCATCGTGCTGGCGCTGGTGATCACCGGCAGTACCCTGTTCGCCCTGCGTTCGCTGGACGATGCCAACCTCACCACCCGCCAGGCCCACCTGGGCAGCGAAGCGCGGCTGCTGGCCGACCAGCTGGACACCTTCCACGGTTCGCTCAGGGACAACACCCAGCGCCTCAGCGGGCTGTTCGAGCGCCGCTTCGCCACCGGCCTGGCCCTGCATGCAGGCGAGACGGTCAGCGTGGCCGGGGTCGCCACCCCGGCGCTGTACCTGGGCGAACACCTGCTGAACAACGATTTCCACCAGGTCGACGAGTTCCAGCAGATGACCGCCGGGGTCGCCACCCTGTTCGTGCGCAGCGGCGACGACTTCGTGCGCATCAGCACCTCGCTGACCAAACAGGACGGCAGCCGCGCCATCGGCACCCAGCTCGACCGCCAGCACCCGGCCTACGCCAAACTGATGGCCGGGCAGACCTACGTCGGCCGCGCCGTGCTGTTCGAGCGCAACTACATGACCCGCTACGTGCCTGTCAGTGACGGCAGCGGGCGGGTGATCGCGGTGCTGTTCGTCGGCTTCGACTACACCGACGCGCAAAACGCCCAGTTCGCCAACCTCAAGCGCTTCCGCATCGGCCAGACCGGCTCTCTGGCGCTGCTCGACGAGCAGGGCAAGTGGCTGGTGCCGCCGGCCGAGGTGCGTGACGGCGAGGCCGCGGCCCAGGCCATCAAAGGCCTCAAGGCCGGCGAGGGGCGCTTCTGGGAGAGCGCCGGCGAGCCGCAGTTCAGTGTCGCCGTGCCGTTCGCCGAGGGCCCATGGACCGTGGTGGCGAGCATGCCGCAGGCAGAAATCCGCGAAGTGACCTGGAGTGTCGGCCTGCGCCTGGCCATCGGCAGCCTGCTGGCCATGCTGCTGGCCGTTGTCGCCACACTCTGGCTGCTGCGCCGCAAGCTGCGCCCGCTGGGCGACCTGGTGCGCCAGGCCGAGGCGCTGGGGGCCGGCAACCTCAATGCCCGCCTGAGCGTCACCAGCCATGACGAGATTGGCCAGCTGGCGCGCGGGTTCAACCAGATGGCCGATGCCCTGGCGACCATGGTCGAGCATATCCGCGAGGCCTCCGAGCAAGTCAGCGGCCGCGCCCGTTCGCTGTCGGGCCTGTCGTCCGGTGCCTGCGAGGGCATGGAGCAGCAGTCCGGCGAGATCACCAGCATGGCCGGCGCGGTGGAAGAGTTCAGCGCCACCTCGATGAACATCGCCGACAACATGGCCGGCACCGAACGCATGGCCCGCGACAACGCCCAGCAGACCCGCATCGGCCGCAATGCCATGGACGAAGCCTCGGCCTCGCTCAAGCAGATTGCCCAGGCGTTGGGCGGTACCGCGACGGTAATGGACACCCTGGGTGCCCGTTCGCAGGAGATCGGCGGCATCGTCGGGGTGATCACCGCGATCGCCGAACAGACCAACCTGCTGGCGCTCAACGCCGCCATCGAGGCGGCCCGTGCCGGCGAGCAGGGCCGTGGCTTTGCCGTGGTGGCCGACGAGGTACGTGGGCTGGCTGCGCGCACCCGCCAGGCCACCGATGAAATCTCCGGGATGATCGCCAGCATCCAGCAGCAGACCGGGCATGCCATCAGCACCCTGGAGCAGGGCAACCAGCTGATGCAGGAAGGTCTGGCGCGCAACGACAAGGTGGCCGAGGCCCTGGCGCGCATCGACGAGCAGAGCCGCACGGCGGGTGAGCAGTTCGCGGTGATCAGCACGGCGACCCAGGAGCAGAGCAGCACCGCGACGGTGCTCAGCCGCAATCTGCAGAGCATTGCCCAGGCCAACAGTGAGCAGCGTGATGTGGCCAATGAGTTGGCCAATACCGCCCGCGAGCTGGAAGGGTTGGCGGGGCAGTTGCGCCAGGAAGTGGATCGGTTCCGCGTAGGGCGCTGAAACCATCGCGGGGCAAGCCCGCTCCCACGCAGTGGACTGCCCCCATGAAGTTGGACACCAATCCAACCCTTGGGGGGTAGTCCACAGGCCTGAGTGCACTTGTGGGAGCGGGCTTGCCCCGCGATGCATTCTGAAGCCTTACATCGAGCCCAGATCCAACGCCTGCGCACACGCCTGCAACGACCGCCGTTCGCTCTGCGCATACAACCCCAGCTCATCCTGCACGGCCAGCCCCAACGCCGCCTCGAATGCCTCGCGGTTGGCATTGCTGCCGTACTCGGCCTGGCCCTCGTCGCCCAGGTTGGACTGGAAGATCCCCGCCGCACTCACCGGCAGGAAATCCTCGTACACCAGCGCCTCGTAATGCACGTGGCCTGCGTCGATCAGCCCTTGCAGGGTGGTCGGGCGATCCGCCTGGCCGCGCGCGGCCAGGCCCTTGTCGGTCGCGAAGTAGCGGAAGTACGCCAGCCCCTGTTCGCGCATCTGCGCCAGGTCATCCGGGAACTCGGCGAACTGCGCCTCCAGCAGCGCTTTGTAGCGTTCGGCATTGGCCTCGGCCGGTACGCCGCCCAGGGCGGCGCGGGTGGTATCGAGCAGGCGGTCGTACAGCTGGCGGCCCTTGGGCGTCAGCGCCGCGCCACGCTGTTCGATCTCGCCGAAGCGCGCCGTGTGGCTGCCCTGGGCATCGCTGAAGGCGACCTTTTCCTGCAATGCCTTGAAGCTGGTCTGGCGCAGCAGGATCGGGTGGCGACGGGTGGGCGGGCCTTCGACCACGGCTTTGGGCGGGATGCCCTTGGCCGGCATGCCGACCTGGATCGCGTCGATGTCCAGGGTGCGCGGGGTCAGGTGGTTGATGTGCGGGCCCTTGAACGCCACCACGTCGGCGATCAGGCGGTGCTGATCGTGCAGCTGCTGGTACTGCTCGGCGGTGACCGTGGCGTCCTGGTGCCAGCGGAAGGTGTGCAGGGCTTCGTTGACGAAGCGCTCCGCGTCGCTCGCGTTCAGGCCGCCGTCGCGTTCGCACTGGGCAATCAGCTCCAGCGCTCGCGGGGTGAAGATCTGCCGTTGGTTGAGGATGCCCTGGGCCAGTTCGCGCAATTGCGGGTTGTCGATCAGCTCCAGGCGCAGCAGCGAGGTGAATACGCGGAACGGGCTGACGTGCAGCGACTGTTCGTGCACCGCGCGGAAGGCGGTGGAATGCACCGGCACCCCGGCCGAACTGAGGTCGTAGTAGCCGACCGGGTGCATGCCCATCACCGCGAACAGCCGGGCGATCGTGGCGAGTTCTTCGGCGGTGCCGACACGGATGGCGCCGTGGCGCTCCTGGTCGAGGCGCTCGATCTCGCCGGTCCAGCGCAGGGCCTCGGCCACCTTGGGCTGCTCGGCCATGACCTGCTGGTTGATCTCGCTCACCAGCTCAAGCAGCGTGCCGTACAGGGGCACTTCCTGTTTGTACATGAGCGACATGGCGGCAGAGAACTGCGCGCGGATGCTGTCGGGGCTGACGAAATCGTGGGCGGGCATCGCAAGCTTCCTGGTTAGGTTCGGACACTTACATGAAAGCTGGGAATGGAGTTGCCTTACAAGCGAAAAAAAGTGGGTGTTTCATTCCTTTTTTGATCGACCTTGAGGGCCCTATCGCGGGGCAAGCCCGCTCCCACGGTCTGACATAGCGTGGGAGCGGGCTTGCCCCGCGATGG
>NZ_JBMOWQ010000176.1:0-18954 GCF_049310485.1 Pseudomonas sp. GZD-209 | reverse complement strand
GACCGTTCCTTCTCCGTTTGCTGCCGACGTGTGGTGCTTCTCCTCCCCCCTCGATGGCGTCAGACCTGCTCCTTGATCCACTCCACCAACGCCCGCACCTTCGGCACCTCCGCCGCATGCTCGGCATACGCCAGGTAATGCGCGCCATTGCTCTTCATTGCATGGTCCCAGGCCATCACCAGGCTGCCCTCGGCCAGCTCCCTGGCCACCAGATAGCGCGGCACCAGCGCCACCCCACACCCCGACTGTGCCGCGCTCAACGCCATATAGAACGTATCGAAACGCGGCCCGTGGTAGCTGTTGTCGGTGTGCAGCCCCTGTTCCAGGAACCACTCGTGCCACGCCTCCGGGCGTGAGGCGCTCTGCAGCAGCACCAGGTCTGCCAGTGCACCCGCGTCCGGCAGCGTGCGCCCCTGCAGCAACTCCGGCGCACACACCGGCACCACTTCCTCGCCGAACAGCTCCACGCAGGTCGCCCCCGGCCAGGTGCCCTGGCCGTAGAAGAACACCACGTCCGCCGACCCTTGCAGCAGGGCGAACGGCTCCATCTCGTTGCGGATGTCCAGGTGGATGTTCGGGTGGCGCTTGCCGAAGCCTTTCAGGTGCGGGATCAGCCAGCGCACGCCAAAACTCGGTTGAGTGGCTACCTTGAGTACTTCGGTCTGCGTGCCGTAGGTCTGCACGTAGCGGCTGGACATGTCGACCTGGGTGAGGATCTTGTTGACCTCGGCCAGGTACAACGAGCCTGCGGGGGTGAGCTGCAGGCGCCGGCGGATGCGCAGGAACAGGTGGTGGCGCAGCATCTCCTCCAGTTGCGCGACCTGCTTGCTGACCGCGCTCTGGGTCAGGTGCAGCTCTTCGGCAGCGCGGGTGAAGCTCAGGTGGCGCGCCGCAGCCTCGAAGCACTGCAGGGCGGTCATGGACGGTACCAGGCGTTTGGACATAGCGGTCTCTGCGGCTCGAATCATTACCTGCTGGAATGATATGCGGAATAAAGGTCGTTTGTTGCACTTGTGTAATCGGATTAATACTGACCCACGTCATTTTCCAACCCTTCACCCGATGTAGGAGAAGCACAATGGTTGCTGGATTGCTCGAGCGCCTTGGCGTTGCCGCCACGGCTTACACCCAGGGCGACTACCCTGTTCACACCCCGATCGACGGCAGCCAGATCGCCTCGGTGAAGCTGCTCGGCAAGGCCGACACCATCGCCCGCATCGACCAGGCCCAGCAGGCCTTCGAAGCCTGGCGCAGCGTGCCGGCCCCGCGCCGTGGCGAGCTGGTGCGCCTGTTCGGTGAAGTGCTGCGCGAACACAAGGCCGACCTCGGCGAGCTGGTCTCGATCGAAGCCGGCAAGATCACCCAGGAAGGCCTGGGCGAAGTGCAGGAAATGATCGACATCTGCGACTTCGCCGTCGGCCTGTCGCGCCAGCTGTACGGCCTGACCATCGCCTCCGAGCGCCCGGGCCACCACATGCGTGAATCCTGGCACCCACTGGGCGTGGTCGGCGTGATCAGCGCCTTCAACTTCCCGGTCGCGGTGTGGGCGTGGAACACCGCGCTGGCCCTGGTGGCCGGTAACTCGGTGGTGTGGAAGCCGTCCGAGAAGACCCCGCTCACCGCCCTGGCCTGCCAGGCGCTGTTCGAAAAAGCCCTGAAAGCCTTCGGCGATGCGCCGGCCGGCCTGAGCCAGCTGGTGATCGGCGGCCGCGAAGCCGGTGAAGCCCTGGTCGACGACCCGCGCGTGCCGCTGGTCAGCGCCACCGGCAGCACCCGCATGGGCCGTGAAGTGGGCCCACGGGTGGCGGCACGCTTCGGCCGCAGCATCCTCGAACTGGGTGGCAACAACGCCATGATCCTCGCCCCGAGCGCAGACCTGGACCTGGCCGTGCGCGGCATCCTGTTCTCCGCCGTCGGCACCGCCGGCCAGCGCTGCACCACCCTGCGCCGCCTGATCGTGCACCGTTCGATCAAGGATGAAGTGGTTGCCCGGGTCAAGGCCGCCTACGCCAAGGTGCGCATCGGCGACCCACGCAAGGACAACCTGGTCGGCCCGCTGATCGACAAGCTGTCGTTCGACGCCATGCAAGGCGCGCTGGCCAAGGCCCGCGACGAAGGCGGCCAGGTATTCGGTGGCGAGCGCCAGCTGGCCGAGCAGTACCCGAACGCCTACTACGTGACCCCTGCCATCGCCGAGATGCCGGCCCAGAGTGACGTGGTGCGCCACGAAACCTTCGCGCCGATCCTCTACGTGCTGGCCTACGACGACTTCGAAGAGGCCCTGCGCCTGAACAACGAAGTGCCACAGGGCCTGTCGTCGTGCATCTTCACCACTGACATTCGTGAGGCCGAGCGCTTCCAGAGTGCTTCGGGCAGCGACTGCGGCATCGCCAACGTCAACATCGGCACCAGCGGCGCCGAGATCGGCGGGGCGTTCGGTGGCGAGAAAGAGACCGGCGGTGGCCGTGAGTCCGGCTCCGATGCCTGGAAAGGCTACATGCGTCGCCAGACCAACACCGTGAACTACTCGCGCGAGCTGCCGCTGGCGCAGGGTATCGTGTTCGACTGATGGGTTGATGCTGCATGGCCGGGGGCATAGCCCCCGGTTCGCGGGTAAACCCGCTCCCACAGGAGCTCCACCGCCCTTGAGGCCTGTGTGGTCCCTGTGGGAGCGGGTTTACCCGCGAAAGGGCCGCACAGCGGCCCCAACAAGAACAATAGCTGGAGCCGGGCCATGTCCGAACTGCGTCAAGAATGTCTGTGGGAACACGTCACCCAGCCCACTGTCGCCGCCCAGGCCCTGGCCGGCGAGCACAAGGCCGATGTCTGCGTGATCGGCGGCGGCATCACCGGGCTGTCCGCGGCGATCCACCTGCTGGAGCAGGGCAAATCGGTGATCCTGCTGGAGGCCTGGAAGATCGGCCACGGCGGTTCCGGGCGCAACGTCGGCCTGGTCAACGCCGGCACCTGGATCCGCCCCGATGATGTCGAGGCCACCCTCGGCCAAAAGCAAGGCAGCCGCCTGAACAAGGTGCTGGGCGAGGCGCCGGGCGAGGTGTTCGCCATGATCGAGCGCTTGGGTATCGACTGCCAGGCACAGCACAAAGGCACCCTGCACATGGCGCACAACGCCACCGGCATCGCCGACCTCGAAGCCCGCCACCAGCAATGGTCGCGCCGTGGCGCCGATGTCGAGTTGCTGACCGGCGCGCAATGCCAGGAATACTGCGGTACCGACAAGATTTCCGCCGCGCTGCTCGACCGCCGCGCCGGCACCATCAACCCCATGGGCTACACCCAGGGCCTGGCGGGCGCCGTGGCCCGCCTGGGCGGCAAGCTGTTCCAGCAATCCGCTGTCGAGGGCCTGGAGCGCGACGGCGCTGCCTGGCGGGTGAAGACCGCGCGCGGCGCGGTGCGCGCCGACAAAGTGGTGATCTCCACCGGCGCCTACACCGAAGGCGATTGGAGCAACCTGCAGAAGCAGTTCTTCCGTGGCTACTACTACCAGGTGGCCTCCAAGCCCTTGCACGGCGCCGCTGCCGACAAGGTCCTGCCCCATGGCCAGGGCTCGTGGGACACCCGCACCGTGCTCAGCAGCATCCGCCGCGACGACCAGGGCCGCCTGCTGCTCGGCAGCCTTGGCCGGGTCGACAACAAGCCTGCGTGGTTCGTGCGCAGCTGGGCCGACCGCATCCAGAGCCACTACTACCCGGAGCTGGGCAAGGTCGAGTGGGAAATGCACTGGACCGGCTGCATCGACTTCACCCCCGACCACCTGATGCGCCTGTTCGAGCCGGCGCCGGGGCTGGTGGCAGTGACGGGCTACAACGGCCGTGGCAACACCACCGGCACGGTGATTGGCCGGGCCTTCGCCGAGTTTCTGCTCAAGGACGATCCGGACAGCCTGCCGATCCCGTTCTCGCCGATGAAAGCGGTGAGTGCGCCGTCGCTGCGCACGGCGTTCTATGAGTCGGGGTTCTCGCTGTACCATGCTGGGGGTTCCTGTCGGTTGGGGCTGGACCCCCCCAGCGGGTTTACCAAACAACAAAAAGCCGCGCCCCCGGGGGACGCGGCTTTTTGTCGTTGGGCGGGGTCAGCTGAGCAGGTTTTTCACGTTGTTCATCGCCTCATCGGCAAAGCCCTGCAGGAACGCCTGGAAGCCTGGCAGCGCCTCGGCCCCGCCTTGCTGGGGTTCGGCCTGGATGGTCCAGGTGGCGCGGCTGTGGCCGGCATCGAGCGCCTCCACGGCCATCGCCGCCCACAGGTTGCCGATGTTCAGGCTGGTGTAGATCAGGCTCCAGGTCATGTGCATGGCCTGTTCATCACGGGTGTTGAGCTGTTCGATCACCACGTTGCCGTCCTTGAACAGCTTCTTGCGCACCGAACGCACGCCGCTGCCGGTCATGTCGATGTGCGCCAGCGCCGGGATGAACACCGGGAAGCCGGCGAAGTTGCCGACGATGTTCCAGACGCTGGCGGCGGGCGCGGCGATGTCCACGCTGGACACCACCCGGCAGCCTTCGGGGTTGCGGATCAGGGTATCGGGCTTGAGTGCTTGCATATCGTGTTGCTCCGGTTGTGGATAAAGGTCAGATAAAGCCGATGTCGGCCAGGTAGCGGCAGCCACGGCGCAGCAGCGCCGGGCTCTTGCTCGGGTAATGGCTGCCCATGCGCCGTACGCCGGCACGGGCGTTGTCGTGGGCGATGCCACCGATGTCGCCGATGTCTTCGCCGAAGCCGTCCAGGTAGAAACCGAGGACGTCATACAGCGCGTTGTCGCGGTCGATCCTGCGCAGGCGCTGTTGCCAGTGCTCGACGCTGACCAGCTCGAAGGCATGGCCCTGCTCGCGGAACGACGCCAGGTAATCGCTCCAGCGCAGCGGCTCGGGGTTGTGCAGGTTGAACACGCATTCGCCGGGCTGGTGGCGGCTGCTGTGGAAGGCGATGAAACGGGCGAGGAAGTCCACCGGCATCAGGTCGAAATCGATCTCCAGACGCGGCACCTGGCCCAGCTGCAGCGAGCCCTTGAGCATCAGCATCAGGCGGTTGCTGTGGGGCTGGCAGACGCCGGTGCGGCTGTCGAAGGTGATGTTGCCGGGGCGGAACAGGTTGACCCACACCCCTTGCGCACGGGCGCGCTGCAGGATGCGCTCGCCGACCCATTTGCTCAGGTTGTAGCCGTTGCGGATGTACAGCGGCGGCGTCGCCGCAGGCTCGGCCTCCAGCACCTGGCCGGCGTTGTCCACGGCACTGCAGGCGGACAGGGTCGAGACGAAGTTGAAGATTTTCTTGCGCCGGCCCTCGCACAACTGCAGGCATTCGAACAGCGGCTCGATGTTGTCGGCGGCCAGCGCCTGGTAGTCGAGCACATGGTTGACCTGCGCTGCGTTGTGCAGCAGCGCGCCGTAGTGTTGGTCCAGGTAGTCGTAGTCGGCCTGGGCCAGCCCCAGGCGCGGCTGACGCAGGTCGGCTTCGAACACCCGCACGCGGGCCATGTCGAGCTCCAGCTGGTTGTCGCGCAGTGCCTGGGCGAAGCGTTCGCTAGCCGTGAGGCCGTTGGCGCTGCGCACCAGGCAGGCCACTTCGCTGGCGCCCCAGTCCAGCAGTGCCTCGACCAGGTGCACGCCGACGAAGCTGTTGGCGCCGGTGACGATCACCTTGTGCACATCGCCCAGTTGTTCCACCGGCAGCACCCGCAGGCCCAGTTCGCGCTTCGCATCCTGTTCCGGGCGGGCCAGCGGGTCCTGCTGCACGGCCTCGACACCGTCGAGCAGCGCGCCCAGGCGTTGCACGGTCGGTTGCTCGATGAAGCGGTTGATCGCCACCCCCTGGCCGAAGCGTTCACGCACCTCCAGCAGCAGGCGCGACAGCAGGATCGAGTGGCCCCCCAGGTTGAAGAAGCTGTCGTCGATGGCGATATCGGCCTCGGGCAGTTCCAGCAATTCGCTCCACACCTCGCGCAACTGATGCTCGGTGGCGGTCTGCGGTTGCAGGTGCTGCTGCGCCGGCAAGGCCAGTGGCCGCAGCAGCAGCGCCTGGCGGTCAACCTTGCCATTGGCGGTGTAGGGCATCTGCTCCAGCACCTGGTAGAACATCGGGCGCATGTAGTCGGGCAGGCTGCTTTCGGCGTGCTCGCGCAGCAGCGCCAGGGCCTCGGCGTTTGCCGGGTGGGCGAGGAAGGCCAGCACCCGCCGCTGGGGGTCGATTACCACCGCCACCTGGGCGAACAGGCGGGCGTCGCGCAGGCAGTGCTCGATTTCCTCGGGCTCTACGCGAAAGCCGCGGATCTTCACCTGGTTGTCGCGTCGCCCGCACAGTTCTATGCCCTGGGCGGTCCATTTGCCGATATCGCCGGTCCGGTAGGCCCTGAGCGAGCGGCCATCGGGCAGGCCCAGTTCGACAAAGCGCTCGGCCGTCAGCAGCGGATTGTTCAGGTAACCCAAGCCAACGCCGGGCCCGGCGATGTACAGCTCGCCGGGGGTCTGCTCCAGCACCGGGCGCAGGGCTTCATCGAGGATCAGCACCTGGGTGTTGGCGATCGGCCGCCCGAGGTTGCGGTTGCTGTCATCCGGCGCCATCACCCGCGTGGTGGCCAGCACCGTGGTTTCCGTCGGGCCGTAGATGTTGTGCATCCGGCATTGCCCGGCCAGCCGTGCGATCACCTCGGGTTCGCAGACATCGCCCCCGGTGATCAGGTGCTGCAGGCCCAGGTGTTCGTCGCGCGGCAGGATGCTGAGCAGGGCCGGCGGCAGGAACGCATGGGTGACTTCCTGGCTGTGGATAAGTGCCAGCAGTTGCCGCGGGTCGCGGCGCTGGTCTTCGCCAGGCAGCACCAGTGCGGCACCGCAGGCGAAGGTCGGCAGGATGTCCAGCAGGGAGGCGTCGAAGCCGATGGTGGAAAACTGCAGCACCCGGCTGTGCCGATCCAGTGCCACGTGCTCGCGGTACCAGGCCATGAAATGCATCAGGTTGCCCTGGCTGAGCAGCACGCCCTTGGGCTGGCCGGTGGTGCCGGAGGTGTAGATCGCCACGCAGGGTTGCCCGACGTGCGCTTCGCGCAGTACCAGGCTCGGCAGCTCAGGGCCCTCCAAAGGCGCTATGTCACGTACGTCCAGGTCGGCGATGGCGGCAGGCAGCTGACCGTCATGCAGCAGCACGCAGGCGCCGGCATCGTCGAGGATGCGTTGGCGCCGCGCCGCTGGCGTGGCTGGGTCCAGCGGCAGGTAGATGGCGGCGCAACCTATCACCGCCAGCAGGCTGGCGTAGAGCTCGGGCGACTTGCCCATGCAGACCGCCACCACCGGCGCGGACGCGTGGGTGCCGGCCAGCAGCGGTAGAAGGGCTTGCTGGATGGCGGCTGTGCGGGCGTGCAGCTGGCGATAGCTATGGCGCTGGCCAGCGTATTGCAATGCCGGGGATGCGGCGTGCCCGCGCAGGCTCCGCTCCAGCTGCCCGACCAGGCTGCCCTGGGCCTGCTCCAGCAGGTCGGCACGCAGCGCGCGGTTGAACGGATGCCGGTAGGCCAACGCCTCCAGCCAGCCCAGGCCGTGCTCGTGTTCGCTGGCGCCGGGGCTGACCGCCGGCGCCTCCTGCAGGTGCTGCGGGTTGCGGGCAAAGCGGGTGACGTGCAGGGCCAGCTGATCGCACAAGGCCTGCAAGGTGTCTTGGTACAGTTGCTGGCCATTGCCCGAATCCGGCGCGGGCACCGGCAGCCGCTCGATCAGGCGCTGGGCACTGGCACTGCCGCACCAGCACAGGGTTTCCAGGTGCGGCAAGGTTTCGCCCAAGCGGGCGCCCAGGCGCAGCCTGAGCAATGGCGTGCTGCCCAGTGCCTGCCAGTCGCCGCTGGCCAGGGCCAGGCTGCCGTCCTCCACCACCAGCCCGGTGGCGGGCGACAGCTGCTGGCGCAGGGCCTGCGCACTGTCCGCCGTGGTGGTGCCGTGGCCATGTTCGTCGAGCAGGCGGGCAAAGGCGCCGATGGCGGGGCTGGTGCCCACCAGGAGTATGTCGAGGCGTCTCATGATCGGTTCCTCAGGGCAGGTAGTCGCGCAGCGCGTCCTGCACGCAGGCCGATTCGAGCATCGAGCTGCTGCGCAGGAAACGCAGGATGTTGCCCAGCAGCGGGTGCTGGTGGTTGATCGGGTAGGCCAGGCCCCGTGCCTCCTCGCGCAGGGCCTCGCGCACCGCCTCGTCCACCGGCAGCGCGGCGATCAGGGCGAAGTCGAAGGCCTGCTGGATGTCGTTGGTCAGGTACTGGCCGAGGAACACCGGCAGTACCTCGGCGATCGCTTGCCGTTCGGCCTCTGGCGCGGCCTGCCAGTAGATCCGTGTGAGGCGGGCCCAGAAGCTCGAATGGCGGCCTTCGTCGAGCAGGTGGTCGGCCATCAGCCCCTTGACCGACGGCTTGACCGAATCATCCCGGGCGAACGCCGCGACATCGTCGGTCAGGGTGTTCTCGGCGATGCCCACGCACACCAGCTCCAGTGCGTCGCGCAGCGTTTCGGGCACCTGCTCGAGCGCCGTCGGGATGGCCCGGCTGAGTTCGATCTCCTGGGGCAGGGCGATTGGCTCGATGCCGGTCAGGGCGATGGTCTGCTGCAGGAAGTCCATGGCCACCAGGGCGTGGTAGTCCTCGTCGACCACCACGGTCATCGCGTCGTAGCGGCAGGCGAACGGGAAGCGCACGGCGAAGCGATCCTTGGCGATGCGCCGGGCGGTCCGGTCGACGATCTCGGTCTCGAAGATCACCACGTCGTTGATGAACTTGTAGAGGCTCTGCACCAGCACGAAGTCGCGCAGCTGCGGGCATTCGCGCTGGAAGGTGGCACCCAGCACCAGCGGCTGGCGGCTCAGCGGGTAGATCAACCGCTGGTCGTCCTCCAGCCGGCGCCGGGGGCGGGTGCGGATGGTTGCGCGTGCCTCCCAGGCGTCGGCGAAGGAGCGGTAGTCCACGGCGTTCATGGGTTGACCTCGGCGACCGGCGCCTGCAGCGCGGCGCGCAGGCGATCCCACAGGGCCATGCGGCTGTCCACGGCGGCGATGGCGGCGGCATGCACCTCCTCCTGGCGTAGCGGGTCGTGCTCGACCAGGCGGGCCAGTAACTGCTCTGCGGCGGGGCCGTGGTCCTCGGAGTCGACTTCGATATGGCGCTGCAGGTAGTAACGGAAGGTCGGGGCCTGTTCGCTGCCAATGCCCCACTCGTCGAGGATCTGCTGGAACATGGTCGGGATGACGCTTTCCCGGCCATGCAGGAAGGCCGCGGCCACGCGGTGGGCAGGCGCATGCAGGGCCACTTCGAGGGTATCGCGGACGAAGCGCTGGGCGGCGTCGCTGGCTTCGCAACGCACCAGGGCGCTGAGCGCATCGACGCCTTGTTGCTGCAGGCTGATGAAGCGCTCGATGGCCTGGGTGCTGGCGCCGACCTCGCGCATGGCGTCCAGGTACAGCTCGAAATGGCTGTAGTGGCCGTGGTCGAGGCGGTCGTCCGACTCCTCGCCGAGCACGATCTCGTTGATCAGCCGCGCGGCGGCCGGGTCGGCAGGGGGGAGCCAGGGCAGGCTGACGCAGGTCAGTTCCTGCTGCAGGCGCTTGGTCAGCGACATGAAGTCCCATACCGCGAATACATGGGTTTCCATGAACCGTCGCAAGGTCGCCAGCGAGTCGATTTCGGAGAACAGCGGGTGTTGGGAAAGTGCATGTTTTTTATGGTCGAGAGTGCGCTTCAATGTGCTCATGGAGGCTCCATTGGTTGTTGGTTTAAGTGTGGCAAGTTGTCCGTGCTCACTGTATTCAGGGCGAGCAAGTGCCCCGAACAAAGTTTCGCTGCAGATCAATAAGCCTAGGCCGCATGGGATGTTGCGGGCTGCTGTTCACGGTTGCCGCCGCGCTGCTGCACGGGGTGAGACAGAACTTAAAGCAATGACAAAGTTTGCCGCAATTGTTTTTTTAATTATTTTAAAGTTTGATTATTTGCAAGTTGAGCGAGTGCGTTAAAACTTATTTGAAAGTTTTAATTTGGCAATAAGGTGCTCCTTCCGATAATTAACTATCAGAAAAACAAACAAGGAGTGAATGCTTCACTCGGAGCCCTGATGAATGGGTGATGAAGACGTTGAACTGTTAAGGGGCGGCTGATCGTGCTGCGGTCCTGGCCCCGGTGGCAGGCTCCTTCTGCGGGTGGAAGTGGCTGCAGACGGCCAGGTCCGCTGAAGATCAGCGGCCGCTGCAGTGTGTAGAGTGTGCTCAAAAGGCTGGCACCGCCATGGTCTGCGATGGACCGAGCAGTGCAGGCGCCGTGATCACGGGCGTGAAAAGCGAGTGGGGTCAGGCGAAACAGAGAAGCCCAAGGTGGGCATTGAGGATGCTGATCAGGCGTTGGTCGCCTGGCCGGCCGTGGGCCGGCAGCTCGACAAGCTCGAGCTCCCGGCGGGCAAGGCGCTGCCAGCCAAGCATGGCGGCCAGCGTGTCGGGGGGATAGAACGCGGTCACCGGCACCTGGAGGTGCTCGGTTTGGCCACCCTCGGTGGCTTCAGTGCTGTCACAGCTGGAAACAAACAAACGGCGGGTTTGCCCTGGGTAGCTGCGCTGTGCCAGGTAGGTCAGGGCCAGTGCCAGGTGTGCGGCTTGATCCTGGGCAAACAGGGCGTGGGGGTGAGCCAGGAAGGGTTGCAGTCGGCTGGCCAGGGTGCGGGCCAGCGCAGGCAGGGACTGTGGGGCGTTGAGCTCAGCGGCGGGCACCGTGGCGCTGATGTCGACGGCGACCAGTTCGATGGGGTCGCTCAAGGCACGGGACCAGGTGCGGTACTGGATCAGCTGCTGGCGATTGCTGGCCAGGCAGATCAGGCGAATGCTGGGCAGTCGCTCGGGATCCTTTGCCTGTGGAGTGTGCTCGTGCACGGGCGTTCCTCTTGCCGGACACCTGCCGCTGGATCAGCCGGCAGTTTGCCTGTCGAGGTATTTCCTGATGGTCCGGGCGGCATTGTTCAGGTGCGCTTCCAGCAGCCTGACGGCTTCGTCCACCAGCTTGTCGCTGGCGGCATCGGTCAGGGCGATGTGATCGTCCTGGGTGAGCTTGCCGAGCCCCATGGACGACAGATGGAAGCGCAGGAAGCGTTCTTCTTCGTTGAGCTCGATTTCAATCAGGCGCAGCAGCTTCTGGTTCCCCGCCTTGCTGTAGAGGGTCATGTGGAACAGCCGGTTGAGGCGGCCGATCTCGGCGTGGCGGGTTTCGTTTTCCAGCTGTTGGATGTAACCCCGGGCCAGGGCAATGTCATCGGCGTCGAGCAACGGGATCGACTGGCGCAGGGCCTCGGTCTCAAGGATGACGCGCAAGGCGTAGGTGTCCACGGCGTCCTCGCCGATCAGCGGTGCGACCACCGCGCCCTTGTGCATCACCACTTGCAGCAGCGACTGCGCTTCGAGCTGGCGCAAGGCTTCGCGTACCGGCATTCGGCTGACGCCGAACAACGAGGCCAGTTCCTGTTGGCGCAAGGCGGTGCCTGGGGGCAGGCGCCCATCGAGGATGGCGCTGCGCAGGCGTTCTTCGATCACACTGCGGGCCAGGTGCGAGGGGACTTGTTCGCTGCCCAGTACGGTGCTCAGGAGTTTGGGTTTCTCAGCCACGCGGGGTTTGCCTCGGCAACATGAAAATTGGATCCAATAACCCTAGTGAGGGAACGGGGGTCTTGTCAAACCGCTTGCTTGGCGAGGCCTGCAGCCGGTGAAGAAACGCGGCTATCGTGAAGCAAGTCGCAGGCCTTGGGAAGTCGGCGAAAAGACCGCAGCCCGTACGAAGCGGGTTTGCCGACGGCTGGCAAACGGGCCACAACCTGCCATTGTCTTTTGCCATACCTGCCCGCACCATCGCGGCTTCCAACTGATTCTGAACGGGTGTTCGCAGTGGCGATACCTTGGGCCATTACAAGGACTGTACGCCGAATCGGTGCTGCCGCGCTGCTGGGCTGCCTGTTGCTGGGCGCTACGCAGGCGGACTGGGACTTCGCGCAGATCAGCAGCCGGGCCCAGGCCCTCTACGGGCCCCTTGGCGCCGGCCAGGGGCGCATCGACGCCTGGCAGCGCCTGCTGGCGACCCACCAGCAGGGCAGCGAGTTGAGCCAGCTGCAGGCGGTCAACCTGTTCTTCAACACGCAGTTGCGCTATGTCGAGGATATCGACCTGTGGCGCGAGGTCGACTATTGGGCCACGCCGGTCCAGTCGCTGATCAAGGGGGCCGGCGACTGCGAGGACTACGCCATCGCCAAGTACTTCAGCCTGCGCCGCCTGGGCATTCCTGCCGACAAACTGCGCATCACTTACGTCAAGGCCCTGCGGCAGAACCGGGCACACATGGTCCTGACCTATTATTCAAGCCCACAGGCCCAGCCACTGGTGCTCGACAGCCTGATGGACGCGATCAAGCCGGCCAGCCAGCGTACTGACCTGTTGCCGGTATACGCTTTCAATGGCGAGGGCTTGTGGCTGACGGGGGCGGGCGGCAACAAGAAAGTCGGCGATACCAAGCGCCTGTCGCGCTGGCAGGGGTTGCTGAAGAAAATGCAGGCCGAAGGCTTCCCGGCCGAGCCGGTTTACTGAAGGAGCACAGATGTCACTGTTCAAACAATTGCTGCTTGCCATTTGCCTGCTCCTGGTGGTCGCCTTCAGCGGCAGTTTCATGGTCAGCCTGGAGAGCTCGCGCAGCCAGTACATCAACCAGCTGCGCGCCCATGCCCAGGATGCCGCGACCGCTTTGGCGCTGGCGCTGACGCCGAACATCGACGACCCGGCAATGGTCGAGCTGATGGTCAGCTCGATTTTCGACAGCGGTTATTACGCCAGCATCAAGGTCATCGAGCAGGGCACCAACGCCGTGCTGGTCGAGCGTCACGCCGTACCCGACAGCGCAGGTGTACCGGCCTGGTTCATCCGGCTGGCCAACCTGGAGCCGGCCGGTGGCGATGCGATCGTCAGCCGTGGCTGGCAGCAGGCGGCGCGGGTCGAGGTGATCAGCCATCCGATGTTTGCCCTGGCCAAGCTCTGGCAGAGCGCCCTGGGCAGCCTGGGCTGGCTGTTGCTGTGCGGCGTGCTGAGTGCGGTGCTTGGCGCGCTGCTGCTGCGCCGCCAGCTGCGGCCGCTGGATTACATGGTGGCGCAGTCCCACGCCATTGCCCGGCGCGAATTCCTCAGCCTGCCAGAACTGCCGCGCACGCCTGAGCTGCGCCGGGTGGTGCAGGCGATGAACCAGATGGTCGAAAAACTCGAAGCCTTGTTCCGCGAGCAGGCCGAGCGCAGCGAGCAGTTGCGCAATGAGGCCTACCAGGACAGCCTCACGGGCCTGGCCAACCGCCAATACTTCGAGATGCAGCTCAGTGCCCAGGTCAGCAACCTGGAGGAGGCCCGGGCCGGTTACCTGCTGCTGTTGCGCGTGCAGGACCTCGCCGGCCTCAACGCCCGCCTGGGTGGCCAGCGCAGCGATCAGTTGCTGCAGGCGGTGGGCGAGCAGCTGCGTCGTGCCTGCGCCCGCTACCCGCAAACCCATGATCTGATCGCCCGCAGCCGCGGAGGCGAATTCGCCGTGCTGGCGCCGGGCCTGGTGCATGACGAGGCGATCGAGCTGGCCCAGGCCCTGGAAGCCAGCCTGCAAAGCCTGCACGAGACCGGTGCCAGCGATGTTGCTCCGGTGGCCTGTATCGGCCTGGTCAGCTACGCCCCGGGTGATGAGCCACAGGCCCTGCTCACCCAGGCCGATGAGGCCCTTGCCCGGGCCGAGAGCCAAGCCACGCCGAGCTGGATGTGCCTGGAGCAGGGGCCGGCAGCCCAGGCCGCCGGTAGCCAGCAAGCCTGGCACAGTCGCCTCGACCAGGCCCTGAGCAAAGGGCAGTTCGAGCTGTTCTTCCAGCCGGTGGTGGACTGCCAGGCACCGCAACGCATCCTGCATTTCAAGGTGACCTCACGGCTGCAGGACGGCCAGGGCGAGCCGTTGGCCGCCGGGTGCTTCCTGCCCTGGCTGGAGCGCTTCGGCTGGATGGCGCGGCTCGATGCGCTGATGCTGGAGCGGGTACTCAAGCACCTGCCACGGCACCACGCGGCGCTGGCGCTGAACCTGTCAGCCGCGACCCTGGCCGATGCCCAGGCCTTGCAGCGCGTCTACACGTTGTTAGGCCAGCACCGCGCATTGGGGGCGCGGCTGACTTTCGAAATTGGCGAAGAGCAGTTGCCCGAACAGGCCGTACTGGAGCAGTTCACCCGGCGCCTGCACGGCCTGGGTTTCAGCCTGGCCCTGCAGCGTTTTGGCGGGCGCTTCAGCATGATCGGCAACCTGGCCAACCTGGGCCTGGCGTATCTCAAGGTCGACGGTGGTTACATCCGCAACATCGACCAGGAGCAGCACAAGCGCCTGTTCATCGAGGCCATCCAGCGGGCGGCGCACAGCATCGACCTGCCATTGATCGCCGAACGGGTGGAAACCCAGGGGGAGTTGAAGGTGCTGTGCGAGATGGGCGTGCAGGGCATTCAGGGGCAGCGGGTGGGGCGGCCGGCGCCCTGGCGTTGAGCCCAGCGCCGGGCAGGGCGCAGGCAACCCTCAGATCAGCCCGCCGTGCTCATCCTCCTCGATCAGGTTGTTCAGGCCGCCCAGGGCCTTGCGCGCGCTGGAGCGGCTCAACAGCTTGGCCTGGGCGCCAGGGGGCAGGTCGGTGATGCTGAACACGCCCTTGGCGGTCAGCACCTCGATCAGGTCCTCCAATACCCGGATCATGTCCAGGTCGCTCTGCTTGAGCTGCTGCAGGCTGTTCTCGACGGCGTCCTCGGCGAGCCATGCCTGGACTTCCGCCTGGTCGGAAGAGAGCATTTCCGTGTAGCCGTGATAGGGGGCTGCTTCTACCCGCAGCAGCTGGCCGTCGGCGTCGCGTTGCACGTAGAACATGGCGTCGTCCCTCGTCATCAAGATTCCTTTGGGTAGCCAGCAGCATAGGCAAAGTTCGCCGGGCGTGTCGGCCCGCAGCCACTGCACAGCCTCATATGCATATGCATTAAAGGTATTTAAATTATTTTTCTTATGACTTTATAGTCACTACCACTGCGTACCTGCCGACCAATCGGCGCGCCGCACGACTCGAACCCACACGGGCAATCCCCGTGCGTTTCTGATCGTTGCGCGCCTTGAAAGTCGCGCACTTGCGTGGGAGTGAACAATGCCAGCCGCCTCGAACGCCTTGTCGACCATCGACAGCGCCTTGCCGCAAACCTTCGAAATCCGCCCGTTCACAGGTGCCGTCGGCGCCGAGATCGTCGGCCTCGATCTGACCCGACCGGTCAACGCCGAGGATTTCAACCGAATCCATCGCGCTCACCTGGACCACCACGTACTGGTGTTCCGCGACCAGCGCATCACCCCCGAGCAACAGATCGCCTTCAGCCGCCGCTTCGGCGAACTGCAGATCCATGTGCTCAAACAGTTCCTGCTGGCCGGCCACCCCGAGATCCTGATCGTGTCCAACATCGTCGAGGGCGGTGCCAACATCGGCCTGGGCGATGCCGGCAAGTTCTGGCATTCGGACCTGTCGTACAAGGAACTGCCGAGCCTGGGTTCGATGCTGCATGCCCAGGAGCTGCCCAGCGAGGGCGGCGACACCCTGTTCGCCGACATGCACAAGGCCTGGGACGCCGTGCCCGATGCCCTGCGCAAGGTCATCAAGGGCCGTGACGCCGCCCACTCCTACACCGCGCGTTATGCCGAGACCAAGTTCGAAGGCAACTGGCGCCCGACCTTGAGCGCCGAGCAGTTGGCCCAGGTGCAGGAAGTCATCCACCCGGTGGTGCGCACCCACCCGGAGAACGGGCGCCAGGCGCTGTTCGTCAGCGAGGGCTTCACCACCCGCATCGTCGGCCTGCCCGATGACGAAAGCCGCGACGTGCTGCAGCAGCTGTATGCCCTGAGCGTGCTCGAACAGAACATCTACCGCCATCAGTGGCAGCCCCATGACCTGGTGTTCTGGGACAACCGCTCGCTGATCCACCTGGCCACCGGCTGCCCCGCGCACCTGCGGCGCAAGTTGTACCGCACCACCATCCAGGGCGATGCCCCGTACTGACGACTGAGGAAAATCATCATGCGCAAATCCATCAGCCGCCTGGCGGCAAGCATCGGCCTGGGCGCCAGCCTGGTTGTCGGCAGCCTCGCGGCGCCGACCGTGGCCCACGCCGAGGGCAAGATCCGCATCGCCGAGCAGTTCGGCATCGTCTACCTGCTGCTCAACGTGGTACGTGACCAGCACCTGATCGAGAAGCACGGCAAGGAGCAAGGCATCGACATCGAAGTGGACTGGGCCCAGCTGTCCGGCGGCGCGGCGATCAACGATGCATTGCTGTCGGGCTCGGTGGACATCGCCGGCGCCGGCGTCGGCCCGCTGCTCACTGTGTGGGACCGCACCAAGGGCCGGCAGAACGTCAAGGCCGTGGCCTCGCTGGGCAACTTCCCGTACTACCTGGTCAGCAGCAACCCCAACGTGAAGACCATTGCCGACATCAGCGAAAAGGACCGCATCGCCGTGCCGGCGGTGGGTGTCTCGGTGCAATCGCGCTTCCTGCAATATGCCGCCGCGCAGCAGTGGGGCGACAAGGAGTACAACCGCCTCGACAAGTACACCCTGGCCGTGCCGCACCCGGATGCCACCGCCGCATTGCTGGCCGGCGGCACCGAGCTCAACGGGCACTTCTCCAACCCGCCGTTCCAGGACCAGGTGCTGGCCAACAAGAACGTCCACGTGGTGCTCAACAGCTATGACCTGCTCGGCCCCAACTCGCCGACCCTGCTGTTCGCCACCGAGAAATTCCGTAAGGACAACCCGAAGACCTACAAAGCCTTCGTCGATGCCCTGGCCGAAGCCGCCGACTTTGCCCAGAAGGACAAGGCGGCCGCCGCCGACACCTATATCCGCGTGACCAAGGCCAAGATCGACCGCGACGCGCTGATCAAGCTGATCGACAACCCGCAGTACGAATTCACCGTGACCCCGAAGAACACCTACAAGCTGGCCGACTTCCTCTACCGCGTCGGTGCGATCAAGAACAAGCCGGCGTCGTGGAAGGACTACTTCTTCCAGGATGAACGCCCGTTGCAGGGGAGCTGACCGACCATGACCGCCCCATTGCCAGGCCACACGGCCAGCAACCTGAGCCGTGTCGTCACCCCACCGCTGCTGGCGGTGGACAACCTGAGCCTCGAATACCGCACCGCGCAGCGCGTGGTGCGGGCCACCCACCAGGTCAGTTTCGAAGTCGACCGCGCCGACCGCTTCGTGCTGCTCGGCCCCTCCGGCTGCGGCAAGTCCACCTTGCTCAAGGCCGTGGCCGGGTTCATCGAGCCCCGTGAAGGGCAGATCCTGCTGCAAGGCCAGCCGGTACGCGGCCCCGGGCCGGACCGTATCGTGGTGTTCCAGGAGTTCGACCAGTTGCCGCCGTGGAAGACGGTGAAGCAGAACGTGATGTTCCCGCTGCTGGTGTCCGGCCAGCTCAAGCGCGCCGAGGCCGAGGAGCGCGCCTTGCACTATCTGGAAAAGGTCGGCCTGGCGGCGTTCGCCGATGCCTATCCCCACACCCTGTCCGGCGGCATGAAGGCCCGGGTGGCGATTGCCCGGGCGCTGGCGACCCAGCCGAAGATCCTGCTGATGGACGAGCCCTTTGCCGCGCTCGATGCCCTGACCCGCCGCAAGATGCAGGAAGAGTTGCTGCTGCTGTGGGAGGAGGTGCGCTTCACCTTGCTGTTCGTCACCCACTCCATCGAAGAAGCGCTGGTGGTGGGCAACCGCATCCTGCTGCTGTCGCCGCACCCGGGCCGGGTGCGGGCCGAAGTGCACAGCCACCAGTACGATCTCGGCAGCCTGGGCGGCAGCGACTTCCAGGCCAGTGCCCGGCGCATCCACCGCTTGCTGTTCGACGAAGACGAGGCGCCGGCACAGGCCAGCGACCTTGGCTTCAACGACATCCGCATCGCCTACTGACAGGAGCCTTGGCATGACGACGACAGCTGTTCGCCAGGAATACGAAGTGCAGTTGCAGCCCCTGCCCGGGGTGCCGCTGGAACGTGATCTGCCGCTGGCCCAGCGCCTGTGGCAGCAAGGCTGGCTGCGCAAGGCGATGATCCTGGTGCTGCTGGCCGGGGTGTGGGAGCTGGTGGCGCGCTTCACCGACAACGACCTGCTGCTGCCGAGCTTTGTGCAGACGGCCGCGGCGTTAGGGGAGGGGCTGCTCAGCGGCGAGATATTCGCCAAGGTCGGCGTGTCGCTGGTGGTGCTGCTCAAGGGCTACGTACTGGGGATCGTCCTGGCCTTCGGCCTGACCAGCCTGGCGGTGTCGACCCAACTGGGGCGCGACTTGCTGGGCACCCTGACCTCGATGTTCAACCCGCTGCCGGCCATCGCCCTGCTGCCGCTGGCGCTGTTGTGGTTCGGGCTGGGCGACAACAGCCTGATCTTCGTGCTGGTGCATTCGGTGCTGTGGGCACTGGCGCTGAACACTTACGCGGGCTTTCTCGGCGTGTCGGAAACCCTGCGCATGGCCGGGCGCAATTACGGCCTGCGCGGCTTGCGCCTGGTGCTGCATATCCTGGTGCCGGCGGCGCTGCCGTCGATCCTGTCGGGGCTGAAGATCGGCTGGGCCTTCGCCTGGCGCACGCTGATCGCCGCTGAATTGGTGTTTGGCGCCAGCAGCGGCAAGGGTGGGCTGGGTTGGTACATCTTCCAGAACCGCAACGAGCTGTATACCGACAAAGTGTTCGCCGGGTTGGCCGTGGTGATCCTGATCGGGTTGCTGGTCGAGGGGCTGGTGTTCAATACCCTGGAGCGGCTGACCGTGCGGCGTTGGGGCATGCAGCGGTAGTCCTGCTGAGCCGGCCCTATCGCGGGGGGGGAGAAGGCACGCAGCAATAAAACTAGGAAAGGGGTGGCGGCAGGCAAGAAA
>NZ_JBMOWQ010000175.1:0-25032 GCF_049310485.1 Pseudomonas sp. GZD-209 | reverse complement strand
AGTCTCACCTCTCCTCTCCTACACCCCCCCCCCCCTCCTCTCCTGGGCCTCCCCCCCCCCCCCCCCCCCCCCCCCCCCGCTACAGGCCACTACACCTGGTACTGCGCCGCCGCATTGGCCAGGGTCCGGCCAATTTCCTCACGCAACGCCAGTGGCAACTCCACCACCAACCCTTCCCCCTGGCTCAGCAGCCACCAGCGCAACGGCCATCCATCGATCACCGTTGCCCTTAGCCGATGGCCCTGCTCCAGCGCCGTCAGCTGCATATCCCCGGTCAGCGGCGCTTCGCGCAGTTGCCGCGCCAGCGGGTCGCTGACCCAGGCTTGCAGTTCCACGCCCTCATCCTGGGCCGGTTGCAACGTATCGCTGCGCAAATACCCCTGCAGATCGAAATTGCCGCGCAGCTCGCTGCCGGCATTGGCCGACCAGTGCCAGCCAAACGGGATGCTCTTGTCGTTGCGTTCCAGCGGGAAGATCAGCGACAGCTCGTTGAGGTCGCGCTCGACGGTGCGCTTGCTGACGTTGAAGCCCACGTCACGCAGGCGCCACACCAGCTCTGCGCTGGTGGTCCCGGGGGAGCGGCTGGGCAACTGGCGCAGAAGTGCCCATTGGCGGCTAAGGGTGGCGCGGGTGGTGGCGAACGGCAAAGGAAACGTCCTTGTCTAGGCTTGCCGCCATAGAATGGCGGCACGGGCAGGTCATGGCAATTGGCCACGGCCTGCTCAGATCAAGGAACAGACAATTGGTTGCCTGACCCTGGATCGTTCGCGACAGGTTTTGTCGTGTCGTCGCGCAGAATCACGCCCCATCACGGCAAAGCCTGGAGCTGTGCGCCGTTCAATGAGGATGAACATGTCTGCTGCCAGCAATATCCATTCGCTGCTCGCGCGGCTGCTGCCCGAGCGCATCGCGCCGGTACCGGCATTGCCGGGCCAGCGTCAGCGGCTGTTCGTCGGGGTCGGCATGCCGAGCCAGGCGCTGCAGGGCGGTGAGCGCTTCGGCCTGATCGACCGACTGGATGAAGCCACCGACCTGCAGGCGGTGTACGCCGACCTGTGCCGCCAGGCGCTGCTCGGCAACGTGGCGGCGCTCAACGACCTGGGCTGGATCTGGCTCAACGGCAAGTATTGGCGCGGCGATACCGTGCTGGCTGGGCACCTGCTGCGCATGGCGGCCTTGCAGGGCAATGCCGTTGCCTGGTTCAACCTGGGGCAGCAGCACTATTTCGGCAAGGGCGTGGAGGTGTCGTATGCCAACGCAGCCGAGTATTACCGCCATGCCTTCGAGCGCGGCATGCTGCATGCGGCGGCGGCGCTGGGCGACCTGTACGAGGAAGAAGTGTGTGACGGTGAGCCGCCATGGCTGGTGGACCCGCTCGAGGCTTACCACTGGTTCCTGCGCGGGGCACAACGCGGCGAGACGCGCTGCCGTTTCGAGGTGGGTTATCGCTTGCTGCATGGGCTGTACGTGGCAGCGGATACCAAGGCTGCCCTGTACTGGCTGGAGCTGGCAGCGGCCACCGGGGTGATGCAGGCCGCCGAGGAACTGGCGGTGCACTTCAGCAGCCGCGACACGGCGCGCTACCTGGGCTGGCGTGACCAGGCGATCCAGCTGGGCAGCACCCTGGCGCTGACCATGAAACTGGAAGACCAGGTTCAGCGTTGAGGGCATGGGTGCAGCCCATCGCTGGCAAGCCAGCTCCCACAGGAATCGCGTCAAACTTGAGGCATGCGCTGTACCTGTGGGAGCCGGCTTGCCGGCGAAAGGGCCGCAGCGCGGCCCAAAATCGCTCAACTGAGCATCCCGTCACCTCAGAACGCAAAGCACGAACAACCCAATGCCCCCCAGAACCCCTGGAAGTCGCTGACCGGCACCTTGGAGTGGCGCGCCTGTTCATGGCTGTGCGCATGCACCCCGCATGGCCCCGAGCACTGGTGCACGGCGGCCGCCAGCGATGGCGTACCCACGCGCCAGTGCCCCGGCACCTTGGCCACAGGTGACCACTCGGGCAGCACCGGTACCTGTGGCGGGGCCAGCTTGTCGAACTCGGCAGCGCCGTACACCACCTTGCCATCGACCACCGTCAGCACCGACTCGATGCCCTTGATGGCCTCTTCATCAACGCTGAAGAAGTCCAGCGTCAACGCCGCCAGGTCAGCCAGCTGGCCCACCTTGATCTGGCCTTTCTTGCCCTGCTCGCTGGAGAACCAGGCGCTGCCCTGGGTGAACAGCTGCAGCGCGGTGTCGCGGCTCAGGCCTTCGGGGTACAGCGCCATGCCGCCCACGGTCTTGGCGCTGACCAGCCAGTACAGCGAGGTCCACGGGTTGTAGCTGGACACGCGGGTGGCGTCGGTACCGGCACCCACCGGCACGCCCATGTCGAGCATGCGCTGGATCGGTGGGGTCTGCTCGGCCGCCTTGGCGCCGTAGCGCTCGACGAAATACTCGCCCTGGAAGGCCATGCGGTCCTGGATCGCGATGCCACCGCCCAGCGCGCGAACACGCTCGATGTTCTGCGGGGTGATGGTCTCGGCGTGGTCGAAGAACCACGGCAGGCCATTGAACGGGATGTCGCGGTTGACCTTCTCGAACACGTCGAGCATGCGCGTGATCGATTCGTTGTAGGTGGCGTGCAAGCGGAACGGCCAGCGTTGTTCCACCAGGTGGCGCACCACCGGCTCCAGTTCCTGCTCCATGGTCTGCGGCAGGTCCGGGCGCGGTTCGAGGAAGTCCTCGAAGTCGGCGGCGGAGAACACCAGCATCTCGCCGGCACCGTTGTGGCGCAGGAAGTCGGTGCCGCTGTGCAGCTTGACGCTGGCGGTCCACTTCTTGAAGTCGTCCAGCTCTTCCTTGGGCTTCTGGGTGAACAGGTTGTAGGCGATGCGCACGGTGAGCTGGTTGTTGTCGGCCAGCTCCTGGATCACCGAGTAGTCGTCGGGGAAGTTCTGATAGCCGCCGCCGGCATCGATGGCGCTGGTCAGGCCCAGGCGGTTGAGCTCACGCATGAACTGGCGGGTCGAGTTGACCTGGTACTCCAGCGGCAGCTTCGGCCCCTTGGCCAGGGTGGCGTAGAGGATCATCGCGTTGGGCCGGGCGATGAGCATACCGGTCGGGTTGCCGAACTTGTCGCGCTGGATCTCGCCACCCGGCGGGTTGGGCGTGTCCTTGCTGTAGCCCACCGCCTTGAGCGCGGCGCGGTTGAGCAGGGCACGGTCGTACAGGTGCAGCAGGAACACCGGGGTGTCGGGGGCGGCCTGGTTGATTTCTTCCAGGGTGGGCATGCGCTTTTCGGCGAACTGGAATTCGTTCCAGCCGCCGACCACCCGCACCCACTGCGGGGTCGGCGTGCGGGCTGCCTGGTCCTTGAGCATGCGCAGGGCGTCGGCCACCGATGGCACGCCTTCCCAGCGCAGTTCCAGGTTGTAGTTGAGGCCGCCGCGGATCAGGTGCAGGTGCGAGTCATTGAGCCCTGGGATCACCGTGCGCTGTTTGAGGTCGATGATCTGCGTGGCGGCGCCTTTGTGGGCCATGGCCTGGGCATCGTTGCCCACCGCGATGAACTTGCCGTCCTTGATGGCGACGGCGGTGGCAGTGGGGTTTTCACGGTCGACGGTGTGCAGTTTGCCGTTGAACAGGATGAGGTCGGCGGTCATGGAGCCTCCTTGGGTGGATGCAGTGGCGTAGCCGCTGAAGGGCAGGGCCGACCAGAGTGCGCCAGCGGCGCCGAGCACGGTGCTGGTGGCGAGGAACTGGCGGCGGCTCTTGTCGTTCGGGTCCTGGGACATGGGGTTCTCCATCGGGCTGCGGCAGGCGGGTGAAGGTTAGCAACCAGGGGGATTTGTGTTGCTGGGCCTGCCCTATCGGGGGGGGGGGGGGGTCTCCCAAAAAAACCCCCCCACGCGCTGGGGAGAGGGTGTCAAGCCCGCTCCCACGAAGCACTTGCACACTGCGTGGGAGCGGGCTTGCCCCGCGATGGTGTCAGCGGTTGAGGAAGGCCAGCAGGTCTTCATTGAGCTGCTGCGCATGGGTCACGGCAAAGCCATGGGGCGCCCCTGGGTACACCTTCAGCTCGGCGCCGCGGATCAGCTCTGCAGCTTTCCTGCCAGTGCTCTCGAACGGCACGATCTGGTCGTCGTCACCGTGGATGACCAGGGTCGGCACGTCGATCTTGGCCATGTCCGGGCGGAAATCGGTTTCGGAGAAAGCGGTCACGCAGTCCAGGGTGCCCTTGATCGACGCCAGCAACGCAATGTTCAAGGTCTGGGTCTGCACGCCCTGGGACACCTGCTGGCCATGGTTGATGCCATAGAAGGGCGCGGCGAAGTCGGCGATGAACTGCGCCCGGTCTGCCCGCAGGCCGGCCTTGATGCCGTCGAAGACCGCACTGTCGACGCCGTCCGGGTTGTCGTCGCGCTTGCCGAACACCGGCGTTACCGCACCCAACAGCACCAGGCCGGCGATGCGCTCGCTGCCGTGCCTGGCGATGTAGCGGCTGACGTCGCCACCACCCATGGAGAAGCCCACCAAGGTCACCTCGCGCAGGTCGAGGTGTTCGATCAACTGGGCGATGTCATCAGCGAAGGTGTCGTAGTCGTAGCCAGTCCAAGGCTGGCTGGAGCGCCCGAAACCCCGGCGGTCGAACGCGATGGTGCGGTAGCCGCGGCTGGCCAGGTACTCCATCTGCGAATCCCACATGTCGGCGTCCAGTGGCCAGCCGTGGCTGAACAGGACGGGTTTGCCACTGCCCCAGTCCTTGTAGTGGATCGAGGTGCCATCGCGGGTAACGAGTGTGCTCATGTCGGTATCTCCTGAAATTCGAGTGAGGCAGTGAGAAAACTTTCAGCCACGCAGCCAGGCGGCGCAGCGGCGGGTCACCCAGGGCATGATGTAGAACACCACGGGCAGGATGACGAACAGGTTGCTGATCAGGTTGCCGCTGATCGGGCCGCCCAGCAGCGGGTAACGGGCGAACAGCGGCGCCAGCAGTTGCGGGATCAGCAGGGTCATGGGGCAGATCACCAGGTAGGTCAGCACGGCCTGCTTCCAGCGCGGCGGTGGCGCGGCGCGGGTGCTGGGCGGGGTGAACCAGAACTCCGGATCGTCATGCACCTGGGTCTGGTCGCCCTCTTCAAGCAGTGGCAGCACTTCGCTGACCAGCGCCTGGCGCTCGGCCGAGTTGACCCAGGCCTGCAGCAGGCCGGCGTCGGCGAACCGCACGATGGTGGTGAACTGCCGGCCACCGTCGTCCGGGCGGATCACGTTGACGTCCAGGTGGCCGGGCTGCTGGCGTGCGGTGCTCACCGCATGCTTGAGCCAAGCCTCGTAGGGCGCCAGCGCCTGGGCGCGGACCTTGTGCTGGATCACCAGCGTGACGACGTTGCGGTTGTGCGGCGTGTTCATCGGCGGGCCCTGGCGTGAGCTGCGTTGGCGGGGTGGCCTGGCGCCACGAGGGCGCCAGGCGGCTGGCGGGTTACTTGCCGGCGGTCAGGGTGTTGTAGCTGGTCATCAGGTTGCGGTAGTCGGGGATGTGGTTGCTGAACAGCGCGGCCAGGCCTTCGACGTCGTTGCGCCAGTCGCGGTGCAGTTCACAGGCCACGCCGAACCAGGTCATCAGTTGCGCGCCGGCCTGGCTCATGCGGTCGTGAGCGGCGTCGCGGGTCATTTCGTTGAAGGTGCCGGAGGCGTCGGTCACCACGAACACTTCGAACTCTTCTTCCAGGGCCGCCAGCGCCGGGAAGGCCACGCATACCTCGGTCACCACACCGGCGATGATCAGTTGCTTCTTGCCGGTGGCTTTCACGGCCTTGACGAAGTCTTCGTTGTCCCAGGCGTTGATCTGGCCTGGGCGGGCGATGTACGGCGCGTCGGGGAACAGCGCCTTGAGTTCCGGTACCAGCGGGCCGTTGGGGCCTTGCTCGAAGCTGGTGGTGAGGATGGTCGGCAGGTTGAAGTACTTGGCCAGGTCGGCCAGGGCCAGCACGTTGTTCTTGAAGCGGTCCGGCTCGATGTCGCGCACCAGCGACAGCAGGCCAGCCTGGTGATCCACCAGCAGTACGGCGGCGTCGTCTTTGTTCAGGCGGTTGTATTTGAAGTTAGCCATGGTCGTGCTCCTTAGGGTGTGTCGTTCACTGGGTGGGGTGTTTCGCGTTGATGAGCAAAGATTAGATTCATCACCTTTGGCGCGGTAGACTGCAAAAATTGCCTCTAGCGTTCTATTTGGTGAACGATCAATGGAAGACCTCAACTCCCTGTACTACTTCACCCAGGTGGTGGAGCACGGCGGCTTCGCCCCGGCCGGGCGGGCGCTGGACATGCCCAAGTCCAAGCTCAGCCGGCGCATCGCCGACCTGGAGGAGCGCCTGGGCGTGCGCCTGCTGCACCGCACCAGCCGGCACTGCTCGCTGACCGAGATCGGCCAGGCCTACTACAACCGTTGCCTGGCCATGCGCGTGGAGGCCGAGGGCGCCGCCGAAATCATCGAGCGCAACCGCAGCGAGCCGCGCGGGCTGGTGCGCATCAGCTGCCCGACCACCCTGCTCAATTCCTGGGTCGGGCCGATGCTCACCCGCTACATGCTCAAGTACCCGCAGGTGGAGCTGTTCATCGAGAGCACCAACCGCCGCGTCGACCTGCTGCACGAAGGCTTCGACCTGGCGCTGCGGGTGCGCTTCCCGCCGCTGGAGAACACCGACATGGTGATGAAGGTGCTGAGCAACAGCACCCAGTGCCTGGTCGGGCACCCCGTGTTCCTCGAACAACTGCCGGCGGGCTTCGACCCGCAGCAACTGGGCACGCTGCCCAGCCTGCACTGGGGCGGCGCCCAGCGCGAATACCAGTGGGAGCTGTTCCAGGGTGAGGACCAGCAGCACAGCCTGGTCATCCCGCACACGCCGCGCATGGTCAGCGACGACCTGTTTGCCCTGCGCCATTTCGTGGTGGCCGGGGTGGGCATCGCCCACCTGCCACGGGTGGCGGTGCGTGAGGACCTGGCGGCGGGCAGGCTGGTGGAGCTGCTGCCGCAATGGCACCCGCGCTGCGGCATCGTCCATGCGATCTTCCCGTCACGGCGCGGGTTGCTGCCGTCGGTGCGCTCGCTGATCGACCACCTGGCCGAGGAATTCGCCAGCAGCGACATGGCCTGACGGCGCGGGTCTGGCGCGCGGATGAACAACTTTTCATCTTCCCCTGCCGGCAGGCCCGGTTGACGGCAGGGGGAGGGCAGGGCGTATATTGATAGTTAGCAAACTATGAATATCCTCGGTTCCTCTTATGTCACTTGACGCACTGCACATGAAAATCAGCAGCGGCATGGTCGTGGCCGCCCGGCATTGGCGTCGCCTGTGCCAGGGCGCCTTGACCGGCTATGGCATCTCCGAAGCCTGCGCCGTGCCGTTGCTGATGATCGTGCGCCTGGGCGACGGCGTGCATCAGGTGGCGGTGGCCCAGGCCGCCGGCCTGGAAAGCCCGTCGCTGGTGCGCCTGCTCGACCAGCTGTGCAAGGCGGGCCTGGTGCTGCGCAGCGAGGACCCGCTGGACCGCCGCGCCAAGGCCCTGAGCCTGACCGCCACAGGCCGCGCCCTGGCCGAGTCGATCGAAGGCGAGCTGGTGCGCCTGCGCCGCGAGTTGCTGCAGGGCATCGACCAGGCCGACCTGGAAGCCACCCTGCGGGTGATCCGCGCGTTCGAAGACGCGGGCCTCGCCCCATGAGCGGCTTCTTCAGCTCGGTGCCCCCGGCCCGCGACTGGTTCTACGGCGTGCGCACCTTTGCCGCGTCGATGATCGCCCTGTACATCGCCCTGCTGATGCAGTTGCCGCGCCCGTACTGGGCGATGGCCACGGTGTACATCGTCTCCAGCCCGTTCCTCGGCCCCACCACCTCCAAGGCGCTGTACCGTGCACTCGGCACACTGCTGGGCGCGGGGGCGGCGATATTTTTCGTGCCGCTGCTGGTGCAGTCGCCGTTGCTGCTGAGCATTGCCGTCGCGCTGTGGACCGGCACCCTGCTGTTCCTCTCGCTGAACCTGCGCACCGCCAACAACTACGTGCTGATGCTGGCCGGCTACACGATGCCGATGATCGCCCTGGCCGTGGTCGACAACCCGCTGGCGGTGTTCGACGTGGCCTCGTCCCGGGCCCAGGAAATCTGCCTGGGCATCGTCTGCGCGGCGGTGGTCGGCGCGGTGTTCTGGCCGCGCCGGCTGGCGCCGGTGGTGGTGGGCGCGACCGGCAGCTGGTTCAGCGAAGCGATCCGCTACAGCGATACCTACCTGGCCCGCGAAGCCAGCGCCGACCAGGTCGGCGGCATGCGCGGGGCGATGGTCGCCACCTTCAACTCGCTGGAGCTGATGATCGGCCAGCTCGGCCACGAAGGCGCAGGCCCGCACACTTTGAAGAACGCCCGCGAACTGCGCGGGCGGATGATCCACCTGCTGCCGGTGATCGACGCCCTCGACGACGCCCTGATCGCCCTCGAAGGCCGCGCCCCTGTTCAGTTCGCCCAGCTGCAGCCGGTGCTGGTGGCAGCCCGCGAATGGCTCAAGGGCACCGCCAGCAGCGCCTCGGTGGCACGCTGGACTGCCCTTCACGAGCAGATCGACCGCCTGCAACCCGGCGCCGCCGCCCTCGACCAGCGCGCCGAGCTGCTGTTGTCCAATGCGCTCTACCGCCTGACCGAATGGGCCGACCTGTGGCAGGACTGCTGCACCCTGCAGCACGCCCTGCGCAGCGACGACGCCAAGCCCTGGCGGGCGGTGTATCGGCACTGGCGGCTGGGCCGGCTGACCCCCTTCTTCGACCGTGGGCTGATGCTCTACTCGGTGTTCTCCACCGTCACCGCCATCGTCGTCGCCTGCGGCCTGTGGATCGGTCTGGGCTGGAACGACGGCGCCAGCGCGGTGATCCTCGCCGCCGTGTCGTGCAGCTTCTTCGCCGCCATGGACGACCCGGCGCCGCAGATCTACCGGTTCTTCTTCTGGACCTTGATGTCGGTGATCTTCTCCAGCCTGTACCTGTTCCTGGTACTGCCCAACCTGCATGACTTCGCCATGCTGGTGCTGGCCTTTGCCGTGCCGTTCATCTGCGTCGGCACCCTCACCGTGCAGCCGCGTTTCTACCTGGGCACCTTGCTGACCATCGTCAACACCTCGACCTTCATCAGCATCCAGGGCGCCTACGACGCCGATTTCTTCACCTTCCTCAACGCCAACCTGGCGGGGCCGGTGGGGCTGCTGTTCGCCTTCCTCTGGACCATCGTGGTGCGCCCGTTCGGCGTGGAGCTGGCGGCCAAGCGCATGACCCGCTTCGCCTGGCGCGACATCGTCGAGATGACCGCGCCGGCCACCCTCGCCGAACACCGCCAGGTCGGCGTGCAGATGCTCGACCGCCTGATGCAGCACCTGCCACGGCTGTCGCAGACCGGCCAGGACAGCGGCGTGGCGCTGCGCGACCTGCGCGTGGGGCTGAACCTGCTCGACCTGCTGGCCTACCTGCCACGTGCTGGCAGCCAGGCCCGCGAGCGCCTGCAGACGGTGATCGAAGACGTCGGCGGCCACTACGCCGCCTGCCTGCGCGCCGGCGAACGCCTGCATGCCCCGGCGGCGCTGCTGCGCAACATGGAGCGGGCGCGCCTGGCGCTGAACCTGGACGAGCTGTACGAGCGCGGCGATGCCCGCACCCACCTGCTGCACGCCCTGAGTGGCCTGCGCCTGGCCCTGTTGCCGGGGGTGGAGGTGATGCTCGAACCCACTGAACAAACGCAACTGCCCCCCGGCCTCGATGGAGCGCCCCTGTGATCGGTGAACTGGATATCAGCGGGGTGTTCCTGCCCACGCTGCTGGTGATGATGTTTGCGACCTACCTGCTGTTCCTGGGGGTGCACGCGCTGCTGGTGCGCGTGCATTTCTACCGCCTGGTCTGGCACCGGGCGCTGTTCAACGTTGCCCTGTATGCCGTGCTGCTGGGCGCGGTCGACCACTTTTGCCGAAGCCTGATGCTGCCATGAAAAAACCTTTGCTGACCCTGGGCCGCGTGGTCCTGACCTTGCTGGTAGTGACCTTCGCCGCCGTGCTCGTGTGGCAGATGGTGGTGTACTACATGTTCGCCCCCTGGACCCGCGACGGGCACATCCGTGCCGACGTGATCCAGATCGCCCCGGATGTGTCCGGGCTGATCCAGAAGGTCGAGGTGCGCGACAACCAGACCATCAAGCGCGGCGACGTGCTGTTCACCATCGACCAGGACCGCTTCAGCCTGGCCCTGCGCCAGGCCAAGGCGACCCTGGCCGAGCGCCAGGAAACCCTGGCCCAGGCCTCCCGCGAGGCGCAGCGCAACCGCAAGCTGGGCAACCTGGTGGCGGCCGAGCAGCTGGAAGAGAGCCAGTCGCGCGAGGCCCGCGCCCGCTCGGCGGTCAATCAGGCCCAGGTGCAGGTGGACCTGGCCCAACTCAACCTCGACCGTTCGGTGGTGCGCAGCCCGGTGGACGGTTACCTCAACGACCGCGCCCCGCGCGCCCACGAGTTCGTCAGCGCCGGTCGCCCGGTGCTGTCGGTGGTCGACAGCGCCTCGTACCACGTCGATGGCTATTTCGAAGAGACCAAGCTTGGTGGCATCAATGTCGGCGATGCCGTGGACATCCGCGTGATGGGCGACAACACCCGCCTGCGCGGCCGGGTCGAAAGCCTGTCCGCCGGCATCGAGGACCGCGACCGCAGCAGCGGCGCCAACCTGCTGCCCAACGTCAACCCGGCGTTCAGCTGGGTGCGCCTGGCCCAGCGGATTCCGGTGCGCATCACCTTCGACGAGGTGCCGGCGGACTTCCGCATGATTGCCGGGCGCACTGCCACGGTGTCGATCATCGAGGGCCAGCGCCCATGAAACAGCTGATCCTGGTGGGGCTTAGCCTGTCCCTCGGCGCCTGCATGATGGTCGGGCCCAACTACCAAGTGCCCAAGGACGCCGCCGTGCAGCGCAGCGACCTGAACGGCCCGTTACGCCAGGATGCCGACAGCGTGGTATCGGCACCGGTGCCCGAGGACTGGTGGCAGCTGTACCAGGATCAACGCCTCAACGAACTGGTGCGCCAGGCCCTGAGCGCCAACACCGAATTGCGCGTGGCCGCCGCCAACATCGCCAAGGCCCGTGCCCAGGTGGAAGTGGCCGAGTCCCAGGGCGGTTTCAATGGCGGCATCAAGGCCGGTGCCCAGCGCTTGCAGGAGTCCGGCGAAGCCTTCCTGCTGCCGGAGAAAGTACCGGTGGCCAATATCGGCGAGGCGCTGCTGAGCGTCAGCTACCAGTTCGACCTGTGGGGCACCTTCAAGCGCGGCACCGAGGCCGCCAAGGCCAACGCCGATGCGGTGCAGGCCGCTGCCGACACCGCGCGCATCACCCTGGTGGCCGATGTGGTCAAGGCCTACACCCAGGTGTGTTCGGCCAACGAGGAGTACCACATTGCCCGTGAGTCGCTGGACCTGCAGCAGCAGGGCGTGCAGCTGACACAGCGCTTGCGCGACGCTGGCCGCGGCGACGAGACCCAGGTCACCCGCTCGCAGACCCAGTTCAAGTCGCTGCGGGCAGAACTGCCGCGCTTCAAGGCCGAGCGCGAAACGGGCCTGTATACCCTGGCCGCGTTGCTGGCCAAGCCGGTCGAGCAGTTGCCGGCGGGTACTGCCGATTGCGCCGAGCTGCCGCACCTTGCGCAGCTGATCCCGGTGGGTGATGGCGCCGCCCTGCTCAAACGCCGCCCCGATGTGCGCCAGGCCGAACGCCAGTTGGCGGCTGCGACCGCGAATATTGGCGTGGCCACTGGCGCGCTGTATCCGGATATCAGCATTGGTGCACAGGTGGGGACCATCGGCATTCTTGAAAACCTCGGTGAGCCGTCCACCAACCGTTGGGGCTTTGGCCCGCAGATCAGTTGGAACATTCCCACTAACGGCACCCGTGCGCGTATTCGCATGGCCGAGGCCTCGAGCCAGGCGGCGCTGGCGCAGTTCGATGGGGTGGTGCTCAACGCCATTCGTGAGACACAGACGCGGCTGGCGCAGTACAGCGCCTTGCTCGACCGGCGTGATGCGCTGGCTGAGGCTGAGCGTTCGGCGAAAGAGTCGGCGGACCAGACGCATCTGCGTTACCAGGTGGGGCGTGAGTCGTTCCTGGCTGACCTGCAGGCGACGCGGACCTATACCGATGTGCGTGCGCAGTTGGCGGCGGCGAACAGTCAGGTGGCGATGGGGCAGATTGGGGTGTTTCTGGCGTTGGGTGGGGGGTGGAAGGGTAGTGCAGAGCCTCTAGAGAAAGCCTCAACCAACTGATGTAGGTAGGCTGCGTGGGTAGATGTCTGGCCGATGGTTGCATCAGGGCCGCCAGGTGCCTGGCTGTTGATTGCATCAGGGCATACAGGTGCTCGCCACAACCCTTGCAGCGCCTATGAGATCGAGCGCCGCCCGCGCGGCGCTTCGCGGGTAAACCCGCTCCCACAGTTTGTTTCGGGCCAGTATCTCCTGGGTCATTACCTGGTCCGCCTTGTTGGCACCACGCGGTTTCAGCGTGTGCGTTGCCGCCGCCCCACATGACTCAAGACATGCACCAAGGCAGGCGCCGGTACTTTCACAGGAATAATTGGCCCGAAACAAACTGTGGGAGCGGGTTTACCCGCGAAGCGCCGCGCGGGCGGCGCTCGATCTGATAGGCGCTGCAAGGCTTTCGGCGAACACCTGGTGGCCTTGATGCGGTCCAGCGC
Organism: Pseudomonas sp. GZD-209; assembly: GCF_049310485.1. Classification (NCBI taxonomy): domain Bacteria; kingdom Pseudomonadati; phylum Pseudomonadota; class Gammaproteobacteria; order Pseudomonadales; family Pseudomonadaceae; genus Pseudomonas; species Pseudomonas sp. GZD-209. Next base: position 12,296 of record NZ_JBMOWQ010000175.1, on the reverse strand, counting down.
GAGGAATTGCCAGAAACCCGTGCGACATTTCCGAAAATGAAACCAAATCCTACAGCTCCGCATGGCTTGGGACGTATCCTACGTGCCTTGCGGAAGCTTCGATGTTGTCGGTGGAATGCCTCAGGAATAACGTCCTCGGGTCGCTTTCGGGCGATCGGGAAATGAGACCCCCGGGAACAATAAGCGCCGCTTTATGGCAGCTGTACGCGGGCAGGCTTTAGCCTGTTCGGGTTTTCCTATTGTCCCGGGTCTCACCCCGCGTACGGCTGCCACCCAATTCAGTGAGACGAGGCGGAGGGCAGTTCCTGAACTCTCAATAGGAATGTCCACAATGAAAAACGCGTCCCCGACCCACCCCGCTTCATCCCCTATTTCACCCTCCAGACCAACCTGCCCACCCCCGACGCCCTGGCCCACGCCAGCCAGCTGCTGCGCGGCGTGAGCGAGACCCTGGACGAACACTGCAGGCTGCACGCCGGCGACCTTGGCCTGCACATGCTGAGCAACGCCGCCTACGCCGCCGATATGGCGCGTGCCCTGATCGAACACACGATGGCCCGTTACGACGGCGCCCAGGAGCCACGCCCATGAGCGACGACCTGAAAACCTGCACCACCCAGGGCCGCGAGAGCTGCCTGGTTTGGGTGCCTGGCGGTTGATTGCATCAAGGCATGCAGGTGCTTGCCACAACCTTTGCAGCGCCTGTGAGATCGAGCGCCGCCCGCGCGGCGCATCGCGGGACAAGCCCGCTCCCACATCTGTTTCGGGCCAGTCTCTCCTGTGCTATTACCTGGTCCGCCTTTTTGGTACGACGCGGTTTTTGCGTGGTCGCTAGCGCTGCTTCACATGACTCAAGACATGCGCCAAAGCGGGCAGCGGTACTTTCACAGGACTCATTGGCCCGAAACAAATGTGGGAGCGGGCTTGTCCCGCGATGCGCCGCGCGGGCGGCGCTCGATTTCATAGGCGCTGCAAGGCTTTCGGCGAACACCTGGTAGCCTTGATGCGGCCCTTTCGCGGCACAAGGCCGCTCCTACAGTGAACGTGCAAGCCCATTTAGTGGAGCTTGTCGCAGGCCCGAGCAGCGTCAGTTCAAGATCCGCGCCGGCTCATCCGGCGGCAGCTTGTCCCGCACCCGTGGCGGGCGTGGCTGGCCTGGCCCGACACCGCCCAACTGATCAGCCAACTGCTGCGCCACATCTTCCCCCAGCGCCTTCGACACTTCGCGCACCACCCTCGGGCGGTTCAGGCTCACGCGGCGGTCCTGGCTTTTCATCAGCTTGATGTCCTGCCCCTCACCCATGGCGGTGAACGCCGAGGTGATCTGCAAGGTGCGGGTATCGATCAGGCTGAAGTCGGCGGTCACGCTCAGCCCCAGCACCTTCGAATAACTGTCGGTGTGGTCCAGGGCGTTGACGTCCTCCTGGAAGTCGATGTCCGACAGGGTGCCGAACAGCACATAGTCGGCACCTTCGAACGCGCCGTTCTTGATCCGGCGGATCACGTCGTACACGTCTTCCTCGGCCTCGGCGGTGTAGGGCTTGCCCTGGATCAGCTCGAACATGCCGGTCTTGAGGATTTCACCCTTGATGTCGCCGCCAAACTTGCGCAGCTCGGTCTGCTGGATGTAACTCTTGCTGCTTTCGTACTCGCTGTAGCTCGACGACTGGCTGGCGTTGTACATGCTCGACTGCCCGCTGTTCTGGGCGTTGACGCTGTGGATGTACTCCTCCACCTGCGCCTCGTAGGCCAGGTCGGTCACCGCTACCTTGGGGGCCGCCTGCGCGCCGAAGGCGCAGGCCAGGCCAATGACTGCCATCCATGCACGCATCGGTCAGCGCTCCGTGGTCTTGCGGATTTCTTTTTCGTCCATCCACTCGGCCAGGCCGCTTTCCACGTCGACCAGCTGCAGGCTGAACTTGTAGAACACGTCCTTGTAGTCGCTGCTGCGTTTGACGATGGAGCTGATCGAGCCTTCCAGGCGGTATCTGGCGGCGATCATGTTGCCGGTCTTGGCCACGGTGTTCTTCTTGTACAGGCCGCTCTGGTTCTGCAGCTTGAGCTGGTCGACCTGGCTCTGCATGTCGGTGTTGTCACTGGCGAAGCGGGCGGTGCCGGACTTCATCAGCTGGGTCTTGATGGTGGTGGTGATCTCGCGGGTATCGATGTACTCGCTGGTCTTGTTCTTCACGTCGTACACCTGCACCACCGGGCGGCCGCGCAGCACGCCGGACTGGGCCAGGGAACGGGTCATGCTCTCGGCGATCATCTGCAGGTCGGTGGAGCCGAACTCGTTGGTGATCAGCTCGACCGCCTTGCTGTCGCCGTAGCTGATGTTCTTGCCGCCGAGGACCGGCGACGGGGTGCTGCAGCCGCTGACCAGGGCAATGGCGACGGCGGCGAGGGAAAGGCGTGCAAACATGCAGGGTGCTCCTGAAAGGGGTTACCGGGTGTGGGCTTCGAAGCGGAAGTCGGTGGCCTTGGGGGTCGGCGCGATGGCGGGCAGGAACTTGGCCTGCTTGCCATACAGCGGCAGGGCCTTCCAGCCTTCTTCGTCGGCCACGGGGAAGCCGCTGTCGTCCAGCCAGGCGAAGCGGTAGAACAGGGTCTGGTTGCTGCGGCTGGTGTTGTTCAGCGCCACGTTGACGGTGAGGAAGCCATTCTCGCGGGCGACCCGCATCTGATGGACTTCGATATCGTCCAACTGGCCCATGGTCACGACCTTGCTGGCGGCGGTTTCGGTGTTGGAGCAACCGGCCAGCAAGGCGGCGGTGAGCAGGGCGAGGCAGGTTCTGCGCATGTTCGATCCTTGAGGTTACTTGAGGCTGACCACGGTGGCGGCCGTGGTGGTGGGCGCGACCTGGACGGCCGGGCCGCTGGCGAACACCTGGTTGCCGACCACGCGCAGGCTGACCACCTGGTAGGGGCGGTCGATCTTCACGTTGATCGAGGCCCCGCCCAGTACGGCCGGCAGGCTCAGTTGGTGCTCGCCGGGCTTCAGCCGCAGGCGGGCCACTTGGGTCTGGTCGGGCAGGGTGCGCCAAGTGCGGGTATCGGCATTCTCCAGCACCATCGACGCGATGCCGAAGATCAGGCCGGCCAGCGGGTCTTTCTCGTTCAGCTTCTTCTGCGCCAAGGTGCGCGAGACGGCGCGCGCGCTGGTGCGCAGGATGATGCCGGGCATGTCATCGCGCAAGGCCCGGCGCGACATGGCGCTGGTGCTGTTGAGCAAAGTCAGGGCCAGGGGCCTGCCGTCGAGCTGCAAGGCATCCAGGTGTGCGGTGGAGTGGTCTTCGCGGATGACCGGGAACGACAGCGGGGTAATCACCAGATTTTCATCGATCACCAGGGGCAGTGGGATGCTCATGGAATCGCGGGCTGGCGCCAGGCCGCTCTGCACCACGAACAGCACGTCGCTCTCGGCCGGGGTGGCGCTGTTGCCGTCCAGCTGCAGCAGGGCCTGCTCCAGCAGCGGTGTTTTCGGGCGTAGCTCGGCAGCCATGCGGTAACCCGGCGCGGCCAGCCCTTTTTCGCCCAGGGCCTCGTAGACGAAGCCGGCCAGATAGTGGCTGAAGGCGCTCTGGTAGCTGTTCTTGAGGTTGACCACCTCGGGGGCGTCGAGGGTGGCGACCGGATAGCCCTTGAGGTCGGCGACTTCGGTCTTGATGCCGTCCTCCTGTGCCTGTTCTTCGCGCTTGAGGTACGCCTTGTCGCGCAGCTCGGCGATGATCGCTTCGCGCTCGTGGCTCTTGCGGATCGCCACGCGGGCACCGTCGAAGTCGTTCTGGGCCAGCAGGTTCAGAGCCATCTGCGTGGTCAGCATGACTTTTTCGTAGTCGTAGCCTTCGTAGCGGCGGATCTTGTCGTTGACCACGTAGCTGCCGAACTGGCTGAGGTACTTGTCGGTGTCCAGGCGCACAGCCTCTTCCCATTGCACTACCACGCTGTCGGCCGAGCGCCAGGCAGCCTGGCTGCCGGCCAGGTCGCCCTTCGAGCGCAGCAGTTCACCTTTCTCCAGGTAGTAGAGCAGGTCCTTCTGTTCGCGGGTGTTGTGGCTTTCCAGCAGGGCCAGCGCGGCGTCGACATTGCCCGCGGCCAGTTGCTGGTTGGTTGCCTGCATTTCGCTGTCGTAGCTGCGAAACACCGAGCAGCCGCCGAGTTGCAGGAGGGTGAAGAGGGTTGCCAGGATCAGGACACGGGTTGCCATTGGAGGTTTTCATTCCCTGGAGCATGTTGCAGCCGCTGTAGCGGGGCGGCGGGGCCCTCTGGCCGGGCCAGATCCTTTGGGTAAAGGCACATTGATTGCCAATGGCTATTACAAGTGGGCGGCATTATACGCAAAGTGACGGCGTTTTAATGGCCATGTGCCTTTACCACTCCTGTGACAGGCCCTTCGTCGTAAAGATCCTGACGAGGACGGCGAGGATGTCGGGAGATTTTGTTGCAAGATTTTTCATGAAATCTGCCCCTGAAGCTTGAGGGACGCAGAGTGGAAGTGAACAATGTTCACTTTCGTATTTACATCGAGACTGGCCATGAATTCCCGTTCCCGCCTGCTTGCCGTGCTGCTCGCCCCGGTGCTGCTGCTGTGCAGCGCCCTGGCGCAGGCAGAGGCCCCCGCCGATGCGACCAAGGCCCTGCATCTGCTGGACTACATTGGCGCCGATTACCCACCGACGGTGCGTGACGGCAAGGTGGTGGACAGAGGCGAATACCGCGAGCAGCAGGAGTTCAGCGGGGTACTGGCCGAGCTGGTCAAGGGCCTGCCGGACAACCCCGAGCGTGCCGCGCTGGAACAGGGTGTGCGGGGCCTGCGCCAGGCCATCGAGCAGCGCCAGGAAGGTGCCGGCGTCGCCCGCCAGGCCCGCCAGCTGGGTGCCCGCCTGGCGGTGGCCTACGAGGTCAGCCAGGCGCCGATCATCACCCCCGACCCGGCCCGCGGTGCGGCGCTGTACGCGCAGAACTGCTCGATCTGCCACGGTGAGACCGGGCTGGGTGACGGCCCGGCCGGCCTGGGCCTTGAGCCGCCACCGGCCAACCTGCGCAACGTTGCGCGGCTGGATCAGCTGAGCCTGTACGACCTGTACAACACCCTTGGCCTGGGGATCGAAGGCACCGAGATGCCGTCGTTCGCCGACCAGCTCGACGAGCGTCAGCGCTGGGACGTAGCGGCCTATATCGCCAGCTTCAGTGCCGACCCGCAGCTGGCCATGGGCGACAAGGCTTGGAACATTGCCGACCTGGCCCGCCAGACACCCGCCGAAGTGGCTGAAAAAGAGGGCCCCGATGCCGTGGCGGCCTTCCGTGCCCAGCGTGCCAAGCCGCCGCAGGCCAAGCGTGGCCCGGCGCAGTTGCTCGACTACACCGCCAGCACCCTGGACAAGAGCCTGGCGGCCTACCGCGCCGGCGACCGCGACCAGGCCTACGACCTGTCGGTGGCGGCCTACCTGGAAGGCTTCGAGCTGGTCGAAAGCTCCCTCGACAACATCGACGCCCAGGTGCGCAAGGACACCGAGAAGTCGCTGATGGCCTACCGTCAGTCGCTGCAGGACGGCTTGCCGCTGGCCCAGGCCGAACAGCGCCTGGACGCCGCGAAGGCCAAGCTTGCGCAAGCCTCCAAACTGCTGGGCAGCGATGGCCTGAGCTGGTCATTGAGCTACATCTCCGGCCTGCTGATCCTGCTGCGCGAGGGCCTGGAAGCGATCCTGGTGCTGGCGGCGATCCTGGCCTTCCTGCGTAACACCGGCCAGCAGTCGGCGGTGCGCAGCGTCAACATCGGCTGGGGCCTGGCGCTGGTCGCCGGCTTCGCCACCTGGGCCCTGGCGGCCTACGTGATCAACGTGGGCGGAGCCCAGCGCGAACTGCTCGAAGGCTGCACGGCGCTGTTCGCCTCGGTGATGGTGCTGTGGCTGGGCGTGTGGATGCACGACCGCCGCCACGCCGCCGCCTGGCAGAACTACATCAAGAGCAGCCTGGTCAGCGGTGGCGGGCGCTTCGGTTTTGCCCTGCTGGCGTTCTTCTCGGTGTACCGCGAGCTGTTTGAAGTGATCCTGTTCTACGAGACCCTGTGGCTGCAGGCCGGCCCGGCCGGGCACCAGGCGGTGCTGGCGGGCGGTGCCACGGCGCTGGTGCTGCTGGTGGGCCTGGCCTGGGTGATCCTGCGCGGCTCGGCGAAATTGCCGCTGGCGCTGTTCTTCAGCATCAACGCGGCATTGCTGTGTGCGCTGTCGGTGATTTTTGCCGGGCATGGCGTCAAGGCGCTGCAGGAAGCCGGCGTGCTGGGTACACGGCCGGTGGCGTTCTTCGAGTTCGACTGGCTGGGCATTCATGCCGATGCCTACTCGCTGGGCGCGCAGGCGCTGGCGTTGCTGGCGATCGTGTTCCTGTATGGGCGTAGCCGGTTGGCCGAGAAGCGCAGGGCGGCAGCCAACTGAAATTGGTGTTGGCTTCTTCGCGGGTAAACCCGCTCCCACAAGGAAAACAAAAAAACAAAGACGGCAACCAAACCTGTGGGGCAGGTAAACCCGCTCCCACAGGGACAGCGCAGACACAAGGATGACGCTGAACCTGTGGGAGCGGGTTTACCCGCGAAGAGGCCGAACCTGCGACAATCTCAGCCCGAGACACACAGGAACAACTCCCATGCGTATATGGATCGATGCCGACGCCTGCCCCAAGGCGGCCAAGGACCTGATCGTCAAGTTCGCCCTCAAGCGCAAGCTGGAGGTGGTGATGGTGGCCGGCCAGCCGCAGATCAAGCCGGCCTTCGCCTGCGTGCGGCTGATCGTGGTGCCCAGCGGCATGGACGCGGCCGACGATTACCTGGTGGACAATGCCGTGCCGGGCGAGCTGGTGATCTGCAGCGACGTGCCATTGGCCGACCGCCTGATCAAGAAGGGCGTGGCGGCGCTTGACCCGCGCGGGCGCGAGTTCGACGAGCGCAACATGGGCGACCGGCTGGCGGTGCGCAACCTGTTCACCGAGCTGCGCGAGCAGGGGCAGGTGGGCGGTGGCCAGGCACCTTATGGCGAGCGCGAAAAGCAGGCGTTTGCCAACGCGCTGGATCGAATCCTCGGCCGTTTGGCCAAGCGCTGATCACATGGCGCTGTCGCAGGCGATCAGCTGCCTGACCAGCCCCTGCGCCAGTTGTGACAAGCCATACCCCACCCGGCTGACCACCCCATAGCGGGTGTAGCACGCCTCTTCCTGCTCGGGCGCCAGGTCCGAAAGTTTCAGCGCCACCAGCCCCCCCTCGCGCTGGTACGGCTGCAGGTTGGCGCTGCAGGCGATACCGATCGTGTTCGAGTGCTGCACCACGTTGAGCAGCGCGTAGCCATGCTCGCATTCCACGCTGGGTAAAAAATCCTGCCGGCCGCTGAGGTCGCTGAGGATCTTGCGGATGTTGGGCGGGCGGAAAGTGGTTGCCAGCGGGTAGTCGAACAGGTCCCGCGCCCGCACCTCGGCCTGCGCGGTCAGCGGGTGCCCGGCGCGGCAGCAGAAATGCCAGCGTTGCGGCGTCAGCTTGTGCACCTGGTAATCGGGGTCGGCTTCGAACTGGCGGGTGTCGGCGACGAAGAACTCGATTTCCTCGGCCATCAAGCGGCGGTTCAACGCCTGCCAGTTGTCCACCTGGAAGCAGGTGCGCGCCGCCGGGTATTCGGCGACGAAGCGCGCCACCGCCCGGGGCACCAGCCCGCCCGCCGGCGCCGGCCCGGAGCCGAAGCGCACCACGCCCGTGGTGGCGCCATTGAACTGATTGATCTCGTTGACCAGGTTGTGCGCGCCGTGCACCAGCCGCCGTGAGTGCTCGAGCACCAGCAGGCCCTGGCGGGTCGGCGCCAGCTCCTTGCTGGCGCGGTCGACCAGGCGGCAGCCGACGTTGTGCTCGAGCGTCTGGATGCTGCGGCTGAAGGCCGATTGCGAGAGGTTCACCGCGGCCGCCGCGGCGACGAAGCTGCGGTGCTCGACAAGGGCGATGTAGTGGCGGAGCTGGCGCAGGTCGATATGCATTTTCTACATGGAAACTTTCGGTGGAATGCAATTGCTGGGAAGGGTTGTGAACCTTATAAAGGGAGTCACTTATTCCACAAAATATGAATTACAAATATTTATATCACCTAAAAGAATAAAGCCCCTCTGACCGCGATTCGGTTCCGCCAACGGAAATGCTCGCCAGGGCCCATGCCTCCAGGAGCATTTGCATGTCCCGACTTTCCCCAAGGCCTTTACGCGCATCGCTGTTCGCCCTGCAACCCCTGGCCGCCGGCCTGCTGCTGGCCGCTGCCGGCAGCAGCTTTGCCGAAGAGCCGGTAACGGCCACCCCCGTCGCCCAGCAGGACGCCAAGCTTGGCACCGTGACCGTCAATGCCCGCCGCCGCGAAGAGAGCGCGCAGAGCGTGCCCACGCCGATCAGCGTGCTGAGCAGCGAAACCCTGGAAACCCAGCGTATCTACCGGGTGCAGGACATCCAGCAACTGGTGCCGAGCACCAACGTGTCCTATGTGCATGCGCGCCAGTCGAGCATCTCCATCCGTGGGCTGGGTAACAACCCGGCCAGCGATGGCCTGGAAGGCAGCGTCGGCGTGTACCTGGACAACGTCTACCTGGGGCGCCCGGGCATGGCGGTGTTCGACCTGCTCGATGTGGAGCAGCTGGAGGTACTGCGTGGCCCGCAGGGCACGCTGTTCGGCAAGAACACCACTGCCGGGGTGCTGAACATCACCACCCGCAAGCCGACCTTCCACCAGGAGGGCAGCGTGCAGTCGTCGCTGGGCGAGGATGGCTACTGGCAGACCCAGGGCAGTTTCTCCGGGCCGTTGACCGACACCCTCGCCGGGCGTATCAGCGCCTACCACACCGAGGACGATGGCTATGTGAAGAACATCTACAACGGCCACGACCTCAACGGCGGCAAGCGCCAGGGCTTTCGTACCCAGCTGCTGTTCAAGCCCAGCGAAACCTTCAACCTGCGCTGGATCGGCGAGTACAACGAAGAGGACTCCGACAACGGCGTGCTCAGCCTGTACAGCACCGGGCCGACCATCAACGGGGTGAACCGCTATGAAAGCCTGGCCCGCCAGGCCGGCGCCACGCTGGTATCGGGCAAGGACCGCAAGGTCAATTTCGACGCCGACCAGATGGTCAAGGTGTTCCAGGGCGGCACCTCGGTGGAGGCCAACTGGACCTTGCCCAACGACTTCACCCTGACCTCCATCAGCGCCTACCGCTGGTGGGATTTCACCCCGCGCAACGATGACGGCCTGAACGTGCCGGTGTTCTACAACGCCGGGGTGTCGGTGCGCGACAAGCAGTACTCGCAGGAAATCCGCCTGGCCTCGCCAACGGGCGGCTTCTTCGACTACGTGCTCGGCGCCTATTACTTCAAGCAGGACCTGGACAACAAGTCGTTCACCTACAACGGCCCGCAGGCGGATATCTGGAACCTGACCCCGGCCGGCGCCCTGGCCAATGTCACCACGATCGGCAACGGCCACATCGACACCGACAGCTATGCCCTGTTTGCCCAAGGCACCTGGCACCTCACCGAGCGTCTGGACTTCACCGCCGGGGTGCGCGGCACCTATGAAGAGAAGAGCGCCTGGGTGACCCGCGATGCACCCTTCGGTGGCGCGGCGGTCACCGGTGCGGCGGCTGCAGCCCGTCAGGGCAGGGTCGGCGCCTATGACTCGGGTGACCTCAACCAGTACAGCTTCGCCCCCTCCGGGTTGCTCAGCCTGAGCTATCGCTTCAATGATCAGGTGCTTGGCTATGCCAGCCTGTCCCACGGCGAGAAGTCCGGCGGGGTCAACCTTACCGTCGGCGCGGCGCCACGGCTGGGCACCGATTCGCTGCTGGTGGGCACCGAGCGCGCCAACAACGCCGAACTGGGGGTCAAGAGCACCCTGCTGGACGGCCGCCTGCAGCTCAACAGCAACCTGTTCTGGACCGAGGTGCACGGCTACCAGGCCAACGTCTACGACCAGATCAACCGCGTGCAGTACCTGGCCAACGCCGGCAGCGTGCGCTCGCGGGGCCTGGAGTTCGAAGCCACGGCCCTGCCGGTGCGCGGCCTGACGCTCAACTTCAACGGTTCGTGGAACGACGTGCGCTACACCGAGTACGACGATGCCCCGTGCCCGCCGGAGGTGAGCCTGGCCAGCGCCACGGCCACTTGCGATCTGTCCGGCCACCAGGTGGTCGGCGCCTCCAAGTACATCGCCAACCTCAACGGCCAGTACAAGTGGCAGCTCGGCGAGCGGATCGAACCCTACGTCACCGCCAGCTACGCCTTCCGCTCGAAAGCGGTGGGCACCATCGACGACTCCGACTACGGGCAGATCCCCAGCTACGGCATCGTCAACCTCTCCACCGGCGTGCGCCTGGACCAGGGCGACGGCGTGCTCGACCTGTCGCTGTGGGTGAAGAACGCCGGCGACAAGACCTACTTCACCAGCCTGTGGAACTCCGCCAATGGCGGCTATGCCGGCGTGCTGGGCACCCCGCGCACCGTGGGCGCCACCGCCCGTTACGACTTCTGAGCACAAGGAGCTTTGCCATGAATGCCAAGACCCAACCGCACGACTTGCCTGAAGGCGCCTGCCTGACCGCCAAGGTGCCCGACCGCAACCAAGCCTTGCTCGGCGACGTGGTGGTCAACCCCTACCGCCTGGCGCCGCTGACGGCGATCATCCGCGACGGTGGCCGCACCCTGAGCGCCGCCCATGTGCGCGTGCTGGGCCGCGGCGAGCGCGGTGTGGCCATCAGCTACGACGTGTCCGAGCGCTCGCTGTGGACCTACGGCGGCATCCCGGTGTTCGGCCTGTACCCCGACCACGTCAACCAGGTGGAAGTGAGCTACAAGCTCGACGGCGAGCGCATCCGCGAACGTTATGAAATCTATGCCCCGGCGGTGCGCCTGCCGGTGGTGGCCAAGCAGACGGCAGCCCTGCCCGAGGTCGAGCCGGTCACGGTCGCCCCTGGCTTCGAACAGCGCCTATACCTGTTCAACCATCTGCTGGCGGACATCCCCGGCGGGCGCGCCTTCAAGTGGAACGGCCTGGGCGGCGCTGCCGAGTGGGATTCGGTGGGCAACAACTGGATCGCCGACAGCAATGGCGATGTGCGCTGGTACCTGGACATCGAGCAGATCCACGACTCCAATCACCGCGATGGCCTGGGCGGCACCATGGGCTTCCACCAGACCCGCGACGGCAAACTGATCTGGGGCCAGGGCCAGACCTACTCCAAGTACGACCTGCTCGGCCGGCGCATCTGGCAGCGCAACTTGCCGGACAAGTTCGCCGACTTCTCCCACGAGATCCGCGAGACCCCCAACGGCACCTACTTGCTGCGGGTAGGTACCAGCGACTACCGGCGCCCGGACGGCAAGCGCGTGCGCTCGATCCGCGACCACATCATCGAGGTCAGCGAGGCTGGTGACGTGCTGGACTTCTGGGATCTCAACCAGATCCTCGACCCCTACCGCGGCGAGCTGCTGGAAACCCTGGGCAAAGCGGCGATTCAGCTGCCGGACGGCGTACAGAAACAGGACGACCGCCTGGCCAACGAACTGGCTGAAGGCGACCTGCCGTTCGGTGACACCCCGGGGGTGGGCACCGGGCGCAACTGGGCTCACGTCAATGCCATCGACTACGACGCCGATGACGACAGCATCATCGTTTCAGCACGGCACCAGGGTGTGGTGAAGATCGGCCGCGACAAGCAGGTGAAGTGGATTCTCGCCGCGCCCCAGGGCTGGCCTGCGCATTTGCAGGACAAAGTGCTCAAGCCGGTGGGCGAGGGCTTCGAATGGTCGTGGACCCAGCACACCGCCTGGCTGACCGGCTACGGCACGCTGACCGTGTTCGACAATGGCTGGGGCCGGGATTTTGCCTCGACCAAACTCAGCGGCAACTACAGCCGGGCGGTGGAGTACAGGGTCGACGAGGCCAAGGGCACGGTCGAGCAGGTGTGGCAGTACGGCAAGGAGCGTGGGGATGAGTGGTACAGCCCGATCACTTCGGTAGTGGCCTACCGGGCGGACACCGACACCCAGTTCATCTATTCCGCGTCGGTGAATTTCCTTACGCCCGAGAAGCTCACCACTACGGTGCTCAATGAAGTGCGCCGAGGGAGCCAGGAGGTGGTGGTGGAGTTGAAAGTGCACAGCCGCCAGCCGGGGAGTGTGGGTTATCGGGCGTTGGTGATCGATCTCGACAAGGCGTTCTGACGGGCTAACCTTTCGGGGCCCTAATCGCGGGGCAAGCCCGCTCCCACGCAGTCATTGCACAGACTGC